>JAHHRR010000030.1 GCA_020025655.1 Oscillospiraceae bacterium | reverse complement strand
CCCTTGGTGTAGGCAGAAATCTTGTCTATTTCAGGAATCAGCCGGCTCATATACTCTCCGCTTATAAACAGAAGTCTCTGAGCAGCTTCCAGCTCGATGCTTTTTCCGTCAGCGGCAAAGTGGCGTACAACCCAGTTTATAAGCTGCCCCTGTGACTGGGCATTGAAATTCAAGTCCTCGCCGACTTCCTTGAGTTTTTTATTCAATTTAAGCCTGCCGTCAAGCTCGTATTCTGTTTTAAGGACAATTGCCACAGTGCAGTAGTCAGGAATATCCGAAAAAAGCTCTATAAACTTTTCAGGCGGTTTAACCTTATTAACATCCACGTTCCTAAGCTCTACAAAGCTCCGTTCGCTTAGAAAAGGAACCGAATCAAGTGCAGACTGTAATACGTTTGCGTCAAGATCAGGGCCGTCAATCCGTTTATAGCTGAAACTATCCTCCCCTTCTGGAAGGCAAACCTTTTTCAGCTCCTCCAGATACTTTTCTCTCAGGTAATCCTCTTTACCGTGGAGAATATACAACCTTTCGGGGCCGTTTTCTTTCAGACTGCGGACTGCCGCTGCGTAATTAACCGATTTATCGTTTTTAGTGTATGATTTTGCCATAATTTCGTCCTATCCTAAGTTCAATCGTTGAATTTAAGTCTGTACGATAAATATTATAACTGTATTTCGCAAATCGTTCAAGTGCTTCTTCGGTGGGATGGCCGTAGCTGTTATATCCACAGCTTATAAAGACCGTGTCTGCTCCCGTACTGAAAAGCAATTCATGTGAATTTGAAGTTTTTGAACCATGATGCCCCGCAATTAAAAGCTCAATATCCTCAATAGCGTTATTCCGCAGAAATGACTGTTCGGTTTTAGCGTCACAGTCACCTGTTGCCAGCAGATCATAGTCGCCAAAGGATGCAAGAAGCTTAATTGAGCTGTTGTTTATTTCCCTTGCGTTATTATTAGGATATAGTGTAAGGTCTAGATTGTTAAAACTCTCTTCCCTTTTTGACCTGAGATACTCTATTTTGATATTCTTACTTTCTGCGGCTTCTTTCACCTCTGAGAAATATCTGTTATCAGTGTAATCGTAAAGCGGAATTATAATCCGTTTGACATTGCAAAGCTCCATAAGCTGTGCAACCCCGTTCACATGATCCTTTTGCATATGACTCAGAATAAGCAGGTCAATATCTTTCCTGCCCCGTGCATTAAGATAGGCACCGGCGGTATTGCCTGCATTTTGTAAGGTTCCCATTCCGCCGCAATCATATAAAACTGTTTTGTCACCTGACATCAGGCAGATGCACTGCCCCTGACCTATATCAAGCGCTGTAATAACACCGTCTGCGTTTTCATACGAGAATTTATTAAGCTGAAAGCTAAAAACCAGCATTATGGCAGAAATTACTGTCGGGAATATAACCTTGAAGCGAGTTTTTGCCTTGGACAGAAATGCCAAAATAAACAAAATATATGTAAAAATCAGCCACAAAGCACCATAGCTGCTGTCCATATAAACAGCTGCAAGCGGCAAATCCGCAACAAATTTTGCTACAAATATAATGAATCGGATTGGCCATGCCAGAATTTCTGCCAGAAAAACAGCAGGCATTTTAAATATCAGACCGATTAAGCAGCAAACAACTCCACCGCAGAAGCAGAGCGAAACCGCCCAAAAGACCAGAACATTGCTCAGCACCGAATATAGCGATACATACCCAAAATGGATAGCAGTCAGAGGTAAAGTATATACCATAACAGCTAGGGATGATGCCACAGAAGCAGCAGGCAGACGCAAAACCTTTTTAAGCTTGCGCTTTTTTATTTTTCTCAGAAGGTATCTGTTTATAGGCAGTGCAAAGGAGTAAAGGCCGGCCATAGCTGCAAAAGAAAGCTGAAGTCCTACACTGGCGGCAGCAAAGGGATTGACCGCAAGAATAAGCGCCAGTGCCAGAGACAGCGAAGTAACAGGATCGTTTTCACGCCTGAAAATTGGTGCCAGCAGAAGAAGCGTCTGCATAACACCTGCCCGCACTGCGGAAGGTCCTGCTCCGGTAACCAGAACGAAAAACCAGACAAGGACAATGCAGATAAGCGAGCTTCTTTTTGTGTTGCCTAAAAGCAGTTTCAGCAGTCCTACCAGAAATGTTATGTGCATACCTGAAATTGCAACAATGTGCATTAGACCGGCAGTCTGCATTGCAGTTTTAAGCTCTAAATCTTCATAAAAGTCCGCCTTATCACCGATAAGAAGAGATTTCATAAACGTAGCTGTGTCTGCCGGAAAAATTTCCTCAGTAAGCTCTGATACAGCAGAGCCGAGTTTAACAGGTAAAGCAGGCAGATAGAATTTATGATGCTCTGCTTCAATTTCGGACTTCACACTGCCCGTAATAAAGATATTCTTTGCAGTCTGGTTAAAATACCGTTCTCCGTATTTTTCATCGCTTGGCTTGAGCTTTGCGGTGAAGTTTAAAATATCACCTGGTACTATGCCGTCATCAAGACTCTCTGAGCTGTAAAACACAGCATTGACCGTCGGAACATTATCTGAAATAAGCTTTACTGTAAATCTGGTATAATCTTCGTTTCTGACTGGATAATCAAGCAATCTGCCGCTTACTGAAACAGTCTGCCCGTCAAGTATATGTGCAGGCAGGAGCTTTATATTGTACTTTACATAAAAGCACGAAAAACCCAGACATAAACCTATGCCTGAGATTATAAATGCTCTAAGCTGATCCTTCCTTAAAAGCAGAAGAACAGCAACTATTAAAAATGAAAGTGCTATCGCAGCAGGCAAAACCTTTACCGGCAGCAGATAGCAGGACAAAAACACAGCGACAGAAAACGATAATGTACCAACAGCAAGCTTACGCAATAAGACCAACCCTTATTTAGTATTGTACAGCCGCCGAGAAATCGGCGGCTGTACGCATAAAATCAAATAACCTTTTCGGAAAGCTTAGTGCCTCCGATAATGTGGAAATGGAGATGCATAACGGTCTGACCGCCGTACTCACCGCAGTTATTTATAACACGGTAGCCCTTGTCCAGTCCCTCTGCCTTTGCAATCTTTGCGATAGCTTCAAAGCATTTTGCTACATTTGCGCTGTTTGTCTCGTTTATTTCATCAGCGCAGCTGATATGTTCTTTAGGAACAACCAGAATGTGAACGGGGGCCTGAGGATTGATGTCACGGAATGCAAAAACATATTCATCCTCGTAAACCTTAGCGGAGGGTATATCCCCGTTTATAATCTTACAAAACAGGCAGTCATTATCATGCATAGTAATTACCTCCAAATATATTTAATTCAAATTAAAGACCGAGCTTGGCTGCGACAAAATCATCGACAGTAGCAAGAGCATCATCAAGCTTCAGAACGTCATTTGCACCGCCCATTGCGCTTTCGGGCTTACCGCCGCCCTTACCGCCGCATACAGCAGTAACGGACTTGATAATATCGCCTGCTTTAACACCACGCTTTACAGCCTCTTTACCGCAGGTTGCATAGAATGTAATCTTGTCCTCACCTACTGCAGCGAGAACTGCAACTATATTCTCTTCCTTATCACGCATGAAGTCACCGGTTTTTCTCATGGAATCGGGGGTGAAATCGGAATTGGAAGCAGTGATGACCTTCAGATCACCAATGTTCTTTGCGCTCATAAGGAAGCTTCTTGCCTCATTGAGAGTTTCCTTGGACTTGAACTGCTCAATAGACTTCTTCAGATCTTTAATCTCCTGAACCTGCTGCTCAGCTTTGGCTGCAAGCTCACCGGGATTGGTTTTCATAATGTGCGCAATATTGAAAAGAAGCTCCTGATTCTTGTTCATAACATCAAGTGAAAGCTTACCGACAGTAGCTTCAATACGGCGTACACCGGATGCAACAGAGCTTTCAGACTTAATTCTGAAAGGACCGGTCTTAGCGGTATTATCAAGGTGAGTACCGCCGCAAAGCTCCATAGAGAAATCACCCATCTCAACAACTCTTACGTTGTCGCCGTACTTCTCGCCGAACAGAGCCATTGCACCCTTCTTCTTTGCGCTCTCCTGATCCATAACTTCTGTAACGATAGGATAGCCGTTCAGGATAGCGTCATTTACCAGCTGGTCGATCTCGGTAAGCTGTTCGGGAGTGATAGCCTCAAAGTGAGTGAAGTCAAAGCGCAGTCTGTCAGGCTCAACAAGAGAACCTGCCTGATGTACGTGCTCACCCAGAACAGTACGCAGAGCCTTATGAAGCAGATGTGTTGCGCTGTGTGCACGGGCAACTGCTGCTCTATACTCCTTGTCATAGGAAGCAACAACAGAATCGCCGGTTTTTGCAACGCCGGAGAGCATTACACCATAGTGCATGAACTTATTGCCCTTGTTCTTCTGGACATCGTTAACCTTGAATTCAAAGCCGTCGCCGGAAATAACACCCTTATCTCCGACCTGACCGCCCATTTCAGCGTACATAGGAGTTCTATCCAGAACAAGAATAGCTTCTGCACCGGAAACAACCTCTTCACGAAGCTCACCGTCTGCAACGATAGCAAGTATTTTGCCCTCGCTTCTGTTTTCAGTATAACCGGTAAATACAGTCTCAGGCATATCCTTACCGAATTCAATTCCGGCCCAGCCCAGATCGCCCAGTGCTTCTCTTGCCTTACGTGCACGGACACGCTGCTCTTCCATAAGGGCCTTGAACTCGTCTTCATTTACGGTCATGCCCTCATCCTCGCACATTTCCTTTGTGAGGTCCACAGGGAAGCCATAGGTATCATAAAGCTTGAATGCGTCAGCACCGGAGAATACAGTCTCTCCTTTTTCCTTATGCTCTTTGAGCAGGCCTTCAAAAATGCTCATACCTGCATCAATAGTGCGGGCGAAGTTTTCTTCCTCGGTCTTAACAACCTTAGTGATGTAGGACTGCTTCTCTCTCAGGTCGGGATACTGGCACTCATTTTCATGTACAACAGTATCAATAACTCTGTAAAGGAAGGGCTCATTTACACCAAGCAGCTTTCCGTGACGTGCAGCACGACGGAGAAGTCTTCTGAGAACATAGCCTCTGCCTTCATTGGAGGGCAGAACGCCGTCGCAGATCATAAATACAGAAGATCTGATATGGTCAGTGATAACACGGAGGGAAACGTCCATCTTATGAGACTTGCCGTAATATGCACCGGTAATCTCACTTACCTTATTGGTGATGTTCATGACGGTGTCAACGTCAAACAGGGAGTCAACATCCTGGCAGACAACAGCCAGTCTCTCAAGACCCATACCGGTATCAATGTTCTTCTGAACAAGGTCGGTGTAATTGCCGTTACCGTCATTATCGAACTGGGAGAATACGTTGTTCCAGACTTCCATGTATCTGTCGCACTCGCAGCCGACAGTGCAGTCAGGGCTGCCGCAGCCGTACTTTTCTCCTCTGTCGTAGTAAATCTCAGAGCAGGGGCCGCAGGGACCTGCGCCATGCTCCCAGAAGTTATCAGCCTTGCCGAAGCGGAAAATACGCTCAGCAGGAATACCTATTTCCTTATTCCAGATTTCAAATGCTTCATCATCATCCTCATAGATAGAGGGGTAAAGTCTATCAGGATCAAGACCGACCCACTGGGGAGAGGTAAGGAACTCCCAGCTCCATGCAATTGCTTCGTGCTTGAAGTAATCACCGAAGGAGAAGTTACCGAGCATTTCAAAATAAGTGCCGTGACGGGAAGTTTTGCCTATGTTTTCAATATCGCCGGTACGGATGCACTTCTGGCAGGTGCATACTCTGTGACGGGGAGGCTCCTGCTCGCCCTTGAAGTAAGGCTTCATAGGTGCCATACCGGAGTTAATCAGCAGAAGACTTGCATCATTCTGGGGAATGAGAGAGAAGCTGGGAAGACGCAGATGGCCTTTTGACTCGAAAAAGCTCAGGAACATCTCACGCAGCTGGTTTAAACCATACTTTTCCATGTTATATAATCCTCCAAAAAACTTGAAATTTATATACTTAGATTTAAGGCATCTCTGCCGCAAAAAAATATACCTCCGCCCCTGCGTGCAGGGGCGAAGGCTTATTCGCTGTACCACCCTGATTCACCGCAAAAAATGCGGCCTCAGAAGTCTTTAACGCAGACATACGCCCTGATCGCTCAGGGAGGCTCGGAAGCGGCCATCGAAATTCAACATAAGGTCTTGCAGCACCCGACCTCTCTCTGAAATGTCTCAATAACGATTCTTTTCGTCACAGCCTGAATTATATTTACATATTATAAGCTTTTTAGATAAAGCTAAATTATTTTATCATATACATACCATTTGTCAAGGGTAAAACCTTAATTAACGGCATTTTCTTATAATAGTTCCCTCTGGAGCATAGCATGGAAGCTTAACTTTGAACTTCATCATGGCGTGTCTTGTATCCTCTATCGGTTTACCGTCCATGTTTTCCATGTTTTCGGCGGTAAAGGAAACAGGAGCACCGTCGGTCAAAAGCAGTTCGAGCGTATCGCCGGACAGGAATTTGTTTCTCTGACTGCACACTGCACAGCCTTTTTCGTCACAGCTTTCCACGATTGCAACCACATCTGCTGTCTGGAAATAGCTTGCCTCTGCATAGTGCTGGCCCGGCTCTCCGAAATAAAAGCCGGTGCAGTAGGGACGATGACTGAGCTTTTCGGTTTCATCTATCCAGAGCTTATCGAGGCTCTCCCCTCTTATCGCAGCATCAATTGCATGACGGTAGGCGTTGGTTACAACAGCTGTATAGTAGGCAGATTTCATCCGGCCCTCAATTTTAAAGCTGCAAATACCTGCATCCATAAGCTCGGGAATATGCTCTATCATTCTCATATCCCTTGAATTCAGGATATATGTACCCTTGTCCTCTGTTATCTCGAAATATTCACCGGGACGTTTTTCCTCTACCAGATGATATTTCCATCGGCAGGGCTGAGCGCACTGCCCTCTGTTGGCGTCACGGCCTGTCATGTAGTTTGAAAGCAGGCAGCGTCCGGAGAAGGAAACACACATTGCACCGTGGACAAAAGCCTCAAGTCGAAGCTCTTTGGGAGTATTCTCCCTGATTTTAATTATGTCCTCCATTGGTGTTTCTCTTGCAAGCACAACAGTATCTGCACCCAGATCATACAGGGCATTTGCAGCGGCGGAATTTATTACACCGAACTGGGTACTTACATGACGGGCAACCTTCGGAGCATATTTCTTTGCAAGCTGCATTACACCGATGTCAGCAATAATCATTGCATCCACTCCTGCATCCTGCAAAAATTCCATATATTCAGGGAGAGCTTTAAGCTCGTCCTCACGGGGCAGAGTGTTGCAGGTTACATAGACCTTTGCACCCTTAGAGTGTGCAAGCTGGACGCCGGTTCTCAAATCTTCATTTGTAAAGTTAACGGCAGATGCTCTCATGCCGAAATGCTGACCAGCAAGGTAGACAGCATCTGCGCCGTAATGGAGCGCCATTTTAAGGCGCTCCAGATCCCCCGCAGGAGAAAGTAATTCAAATTTATTATTCATAGTTCTGTGTAGCCACAAATGCCTCGTGCTCGCCTGCGTTGGTAAAGAAGCGATGTTCGCCGGTGGCTGTATCCAATGCATAGTAATAGTAATCCGACTCTGCGGGGTTAAGTGCGGCCTTAATTGATGCAAGACCGGGGTTTGCAATAGGTGTGGGCGGCAGACCCGCATACATTCTTGAGTTGTAGGGGCTGTCTTTCTGAAGCATTTCTGCAGTGGGTGCGCCCTCATGGTCGGGGTACTCATAGAGTATGGTGGCATCTATACCCAAAGGCATATTGGCGTTAAGGCGGTTGTAAATAACAGAAGCAATCATTGCACGCTCATTGTCATTTGCAGCTTCCTTTTCAATCATGGATGCAACCTTTAATACATCATCAAGGCTCATGCCCATGTTGTTGCACTGGGCAAGAATATCCGCATCTATCTTCATATAGAAAACATCCAGGAACTTATTGATTGCACTTGAACCCTGCATATCAATATAGAACTGGTAGGTTTCAGGGAACAGGTAGCCTTCAAGTCTCTGAGAAGAGCCGGGCTCCTTGCCCTCAAGGAACGGATAATTATACTTATAGTTTGCAGCTGCTTCAACCAGCTCATCATAGCTGCATACGCCCTTTTCGTCCAGACGCTGGAAAATCTGGTGCATGGTAAAGCCTTCGGGAATAGTAACATCAACAGTCAGAGCGGAATCAGAGCCGGCACGCATATGCTGAATAAGTGCACGGTAGTCATAGCTTGATTTAAGCTCATACTCGCCCGGGCTCAGCTTAACCTCTGCGTTGGAAATGTCGCAGAAGAAGTTGAACAGCCATTCATAATCAATAAGTCCGGCATCTTTAAGGGCCTTGGTAACATATTCGGTATCTGCAACGCTGATACGCTTGGTACCGGTCTTGTTGCCTTCCTCGTCAAAGGTATCTACTGTCTCGGAAGTAAATATCTCAGCCGGAAGAGTAACTTTTGTCTCAAATTTCGGCTTATTCAACGCCATAAAGTCACTGGCTGCCATCCAAAGCAGGCAGGCAATAACAACGCTTATACAGACGATAAACACAAAGTACATAATTCCGCCCATACATCCGGTTTTACGGTAGTTGTTGGACTGGAAGTGATTATCTTCCTTGGATTTGTTCTTTTTTCCCGTCTGTTCGTTCTGAGGCTTTTTGTCCTCAGACTTTTTTTCTTTTGTGCGGGCTTTCCTTTTGGAAGCTCCGGAACCGGTCATCTTATATTCATCAAGAGCTCCCGGCTTTATATGTCCGTCCTTTTTCCGGACGTTATTTTCATCCTGCATTCGGAACACCTCGTTAATTTTATCAATATCTTCAGCCATATATGACCTCCTTAACTGCTATCTGTTTTTATTGCCCGTTCAGTGTCACATAAACTCAGAATTGCATATTATAGGTTGAGCCTGAAAAACAGGCCGTACACAACCACCAATCAAAGTCCGCCAACCGCACATGGCGGCGAGGAAAATTTAAAGTGCGGAGAAGGGGTATATCTATGTATTGTAATTCCTGCAATGGCAACAACAGCTGCATCTGGATTCTTCTCATCATCATTCTGCTCTTCTGCTGCGGCGGATGCGGCTTCGGAAACGGCTGTGGCAACAACTGTGGCTGCAATAATAACTGCGGCTGCGACAATAACTGCGGCTGCTGCTAAACAGTTAAATCACCTGAGGGCTTCATATGAGGCCCTCTTTTTTATTTACGACGTAAATCTGTACCGGCAGTTCCTTTTATTTTAAGGAATCCAGAATGATGCGGTAGATTTCGTCGTTCTTATCCATCATTTCACGTTCCATGCCGTCTTTCTTAAACGGAATCCTGACCCAGCCGTAATAATCAGCTGCCTTGTCAGCTGTGTGCAGGCAGCGTTCAAGATAGGAATTATCCTTTTCGTGAATATCGGCAGTGCTTAAACCTCTGGATTCTCTCTGTCTCATTCTTCTGAGAGAGGTTTCAAGATCAACATCAAGATATATTACAAGGTCAGGCTTGGGCAGACCCATTTTGTTATACTCAAGGTCAGTGAGCCATGAGAAGAAATTCGGCAGCTCATCATCTGAAAGCTTTGAACCCTGATGTACTGCGTTTGAGGTTGTGTAACGGTCGGATATGATCAGTCCACCGTTTTCGTATATTCTGCCCCAGTCCTCTTTATATGAAGCATAGCGGTCCACAGCGTAGAAAGTAGAGGCAGCATAAGCGTTTACATCATCAGGCTTTTCTCCGAAAGCACCGTTCAGATACATTCGGATAAGAGCGCTGCTGTCCTTTTCATATCTGGGAAACACTATATGATTATAGGCAATTTTATCTTTTTCCATTCTTGCACAGATGTGGCGGTACTGGGAAGATTTACCGCTGCCGTCTATGCCTTCTAATACTATCAGTTTACCTTTGGACATTTCAATCTCCATATGTTAAATATTTTAGCCGAAAAGTCTGCGCCACATGGCGGTAAAGACAAGCTTTGAGCGCTTTGTCATTCTGCCGATAATTTTGGGGTCCTTGGTTATCCAGTAGAACCACTCAAAGCCGGAATCTCTCCAGCGTTTAGGGGCACGCTCCACAGAGCCGGCTGCAACAGGCAGCTCATCGCCGAAACCAAGCATCAGACCTACATCAAGCTGATCCTTATTGCTGTACATCCATTTCTCCTGTTTGGGAGAGCCGTATCCCACAAGGAGCAAATCTGGCTTTGCCTCGTTTATGGCATCAATCAGATCCTGTTCAATGTTAAAATAACCGTCATCTGTTCCGACAGGTCTGAGTCCGGGATAACGTGAGCTTATATTGATGGATGCACCCTCCACTATATCGGAATCATCACCCAGAATGAAAATGCTCATATTCTTTTCGCTCATTCTTGCCATCAGCGCTGCGGCAAAATCTATACAGCAAATGCGATTCTTAATATGATTTCCTAAAATATCGGATGAATACATTATGCCGTTGCCTTCGGGAAGGCACAGTTCCGCACCCTTCAAGGCACGCATAATGCGATTGTCTTTTCTGGCCGCAATCATAAGCTCAGAATCAGGAGCTACTACATAGGCACTTCTGTGCTCTTCTGCAGCTCTGAGTGCCAGTTCAACAGCCTCTACAATGGTGCCGTTAAAAAAGGAAACTCCTAAAACATCAGTATATTTCATATCCGGGCAAACACCTCACCGATTTTTTCGTGAATAACAAGATCAGCATAGCTGTCATAGGGGGTGGAGCTTAGATTTACAAGAGCAAGCTTATTGCCCCGGTAATAATTGATAAGCCCCGCAGCGGGATACACATTAAGCGATGTACCGCCTATTATTAAAACATCTGCATTTCTGATGCAGCGCACTGCTTCCTGCATTATTGCATCATTCAAGGGTTCTTCATATAAGACAATATCAGGTCTTATAACGCCGCCGCAGTCGCAGTGAGGAACTCCGGTGCCGTGGTTCATCAGTTCCTGCGGATAAGGCTTATGGCAGCGTGAGCAGTATGCACGCAGAATACTGCCATGAAGCTCAAGAACTTTTTTGCTGCCTGCGGCCTGATGAAGCCCGTCAATATTCTGAGTAATAACGGCTTTAAGCTTGCCTTCGGCCTCAAGCTCTGCAAGACGCAGATGAGCACGGTTAGGCTTAACGCCGTCAATAACAAGTTTTTCTCTGTGGAAGCGGTAGTATTCTTCAGGATTGCGGATGAAAAAGCTGTGGCTCAAAATAGTTTCCGGAGGATACTTCCATTTCTGGTTATACAGGCCGTCAACACTTCTGAAATCGGGAATTCCGCTCTCTGTACTGACACCTGCGCCTCCGAAAAATACTACATTGTCACTTTCGGCGATCCAATTTTTAAGCTGAAGGATATTTTCATCCATTTGCTCATCTCCCGGCAAATATAAATATGTAGCAATCTATTATACAATAAAAATTTTTCAATATCAACATAAAAGGCGCAAAAATCCCCTGTTCCATCGGGACCGCAGGCTGCTGGAGACAAGCTTAACCGCTTCCCGTTGAAACAAATCGGATCTTTTTCACGCAAAAAAGGAACAGCAGTAATGCTGTTCCTTTTAGTGATATTTTATATAAAATTAAGCAAGTTTCTGCATAAGAGCGTTAAACTTCTCTTCATGCTGCTGCATCATAAGTTCGTTTTCTCTGCGGCAGACATAACGGAAAGTTTCATCGCTGCTTTTGGAGCTCATGGCAATAATGTAGCTGACAGCAGTTCTGGCGGCACCCATAGCAGTATAGGCATACTGCTCAAGATAGGGCTTTGCGTCATCACTGCAGGCTTCTGCAAGTTTAAGTGCCAGTTCAAAACCGTTGCCAACCATATTGACTATCTCGCTGCAAACAGAAACAGCCGGTTCACGGGCGGCATCTATTTCAAATGCAACGCCTTTCTTAACTGCCTGTCTCAGTGGGCCACGTGATTTAACATCTTCGTCGATAAGATGAACCATATAGGTCCTGAGATTTTCAGCGTTTCTCTCGACGTAGTCAATGTCCTCTCCGCTTTTACCTGCCTTTTTGCACAGAGCGACTGCACGGCATATAAACGCCATAGCAAATGCCATGCTGGCAGCAGCTGCACTGCCGGTTTCAAGCTTAGAGTCCGGGTCGGCGATAAGTCTGGTAATCTCATCAGCCTTCTTTTCACGGTAAACTTCAATAATGAATTTTTCTGCCATGAATTTAACCTCCCTTAAATTTTTATATCAAAAAATCAGTCTTTGTTAAATTCTCTCAGCTCAAGGCCTTCATTTTTCTGCAATGCCCAGTTAATGCACCAGTCAGACGTAAAGAGAAGCAGATTGTTGCCTTTGAAATCCTGAACCCACTTGGTATCACTGGTAAGGTTAAGGTCTCTTATATTGATGTCCTCATTTACCACCCAGCGCACCTGCTCATAAGGCATGGAGCGGCGGCGGATATCAACTCCGTACTCGCTTTTAAGGCGGTACTCCAGAACCTCAAACTGAAGCACACCGACAACGCCGACGATTACTTCCTCAACACCGGTGTAAGGCTCATGGAATATCTGGATTGCACCTTCCTGAGCAATCTGGGATATTCCCTTTTCAAACTGCTTGCGCTTCATGGTATCAATACGCTCAACCGCTGCAAAGTGTTCAGGAGCAAAGGTAGGAATACCCTCAAAGCAGACATCCTGTCCCTTTTCGCAGATAGTGTCACCTATGGAGAAAATACCGGGGTCGAACACACCTATAATATCTCCGGCATATGCCTCGTCAATTATAGCACGGTCCGATGCCATGAGCTGCTGAGGCTGAGCAAGGCGAAGCGCCTTACCGCCCTGAACATGGAAATATTCCTTTTCTCTCTGGAACTTGCCGGAGCAGATACGCATGAATGCAATTCTGTCTCTGTGGGCTTTATTCATGTTAGCCTGTATCTTAAATACAAAGGCGGAGAAATGCTCATCAAAGGGATCAATGGTCTTTTCTCCGGAGACTCTGGGCAGCGGAGGCATAGTCATCTGCAGGAAGCTTTCAAGGAAAGGCTCAACACCGAAGTTATTAAGAGCAGAACCGAAGAACACAGGGCTCAGACGGCCGTTTCTTACTTCATCAATGTCGAACTCATAGCCTGCACCGTCGAGAAGCTCAATATCATCGGTAAGAGTTTCTCTTAAGCGGGAGCCGATAAGCTCATCCAGCTGTTCAGTGTCATCAAGGCTGCACTCAATAGCCTTAATCTTGGTCTGACCTCTGTGGAACTCGTTGAACGCAAGAATTTCCTTCTTTTCACGGTCATATACGCCCTTAAACTCACGGCCGCAGCCTATGGGCCAGTTCATTGGGTAGGTACCGATGCCGAATTCAGTCTCCAGCTGCTCCATAAGGTCATAGGGGCTGCGAGCTTCACGGTCCAGTTTGTTTATAAAGGTAAAGATAGGGATATGGCGCATAGCGCATATCTTAAAGAGCTTTCTTGTCTGAGGCTCAATACCCTTTGCGGCGTCGATAACCATAACTGCATTATCAGCAGCCATAAGGGTACGGTAGGTATCCTCGGAGAAGTCCTGATGTCCGGGGGTATCCAGAATATTTATGCAGAAGCCCTCGTACTCAAACTGCATTACAGATGAGGTAATGGAAATACCTCTCTGCTTTTCAAGCTCCATCCAGTCGGATACAGCATGACGGGAAGTAGCCTTTCCCTTAACGGAACCGGCTGTCTGTATAGCTCCGCCGTATAAAAGCAGTTTTTCGGTAAGGGTTGTCTTACCTGCGTCGGGGTGAGAAATAATAGCAAAGGTTCTGCGCCTTTCTATTTGTTTTTTAGTTTCTGACATTCGTTAAACTCCAATCTGCTTATCTAAAGCAGCCAATTTAAAATATTTATCGAATCATGTTACCATATTTTCAGGTGAAAAGTAAAGACCTTATTGCTGCGTTTTACTGATTTTTTCCATAATAAGCCCGATATTTTCAACTGAATACTCAATTTCAGCTGAGTAAAGCCGAATATGCTCAGGGTCTTTGCCTCTTATTGTGTCCAGCGCACATACAAAACACCCGCTCAGAATACAGAATATAAGACTGTCGGGAATTTCATAATCATAACTCAGATTGACAAAATGACGGTAGACAAAATATGCGATAAGCCTTTCATATTCAGGTGCATTTAGCTTTTCTTCAGGTGGAAACTCTGTTTCACATTTAAGGCAGCTTTCCAGAAGTTCTGTCCAGCTTTTGTCCATCTGCTCAAAGCTAAGGAAAAGCTCCGCCCAGTATTTAAAATCAAACACAGTCAATGCTGCTCCGCAGTGCTCAAGAAGCTTTCTGAGTCTTCCGGTAAGCGGACGCTCTCTCTGCGAAAGAAGCTCAAGAACTCTGTCTCTGAATATAAGTTCCGGTTCATCAGTGCCTGCTGTATTGTCCTCTGCATAGACATTCAGCGCAAACGGTTTATCAGCGCTGAGCAGAAGCCGTACAGCCTCCTCACAGCAAAGCCCCAGTCCCCGCTCCTCACGATTATCATATACGTTGTAAAATCTGGGATGCTCACGGCATATATCGCACAGTATATTTTCGCCATATTCTGAAATCAGCCTGCAAAGACCTGCATCAGTGAGAAACGGACACCTCTCATCTTCGGCAAGAATGAAATGCGGCTCATCATCAAGGGATATATTATTTTTGAAATCCTCCCCTGCTTTTCCGGACATGGAATTATATTTTTTCAGGCTTTTATCATCTATATCAATTTCCCATCCAATGCAGCAGCTATGTCTGCACTTATCGGCTATACACTTAAAGCTTTCGTAAAAATCGGGCTCCACATACTTCAAATTCATCACTCCGGCTAGAATTCTAACACGCCTTTTTGCTTACTGCAAGTAGCCGCAGTTAAAAAAGCTTGTACTTTTCCGACAGATATTATATTCTATTATCAAATCAATACAGGAGGTAAAAACTATGGATTTCAGTTCTTATTTTCTTTTAAATTCCGAAGCGGCTGTTTGCTATGCAGTAGAGGTGCTGCATTTTTTTGATAAAGACGAAGATGTAATATGCACCGAAATCGGAGACGGAAACATAAATTATGTATTCAGACTTGTATCTCAGAAAGACGGTCGGTCTGTTGTAATAAAGCAGGCAGACAGATTCCTGCGCTCCTCCGGCAGACCCCTTGATACCGGCAGAAGCGAAATTGAGGAAGAAGTTCTGGCACTTCAGGCTGAGCTTTGCCCCGGTCTTGTACCCGAGGTCTATAACTACGATTCCGTTATGCGGACAATCGCTATGGAGGATATTTCAGCTTACAGAAACCTCCGCAGGGAGCTTATGGAAGGTCGGGTTTACAGTCATCTGGCGGAATACATTTCTGAATTTCTTGCACGTACTCTCCTGCCCTCAACTGACCTTGTATTAGACCCGCAGGAAAAGAAAGCCCGTGTCAGATATTTCATAAATCCGGAGCTGTGCGATATTTCAGAAGATCTTGTTCTCTCCGAGCCCTATATGGCAATCCCCCACAAGGCAAGAAACATGAACATTATTTCCCCGGGAAACGAGGAGTTCGTAAAGAAGCATTTATATAATAACTCCGCACTTCGCTTTGAGGCTGCAAAGCTTCGTGTAAACTTTACCAGCAATGCCCAGGCCCTGCTGCACGGTGATCTCCACTCAGGCTCCATTTTTGCAAACGAGAACGGTATTAAAATCATTGACCCTGAATTTGCTTTTTATGGCCCTATGGGTTATGACATAGGCAATGTTATAGGAAACCTGTTTTTCTCTCTGGCCTACTCTGTTTTTGTGCGCAGGGAGGATGGCGCAGCTGTAATCGGACTTATCAAGAACTGCTTTGAGCTTACATTCAGAAAGCTCAGCTCGGTTTATGATGAGCAGGTCAGCTTTGAGCTGTACAAAGAGAAGAATTTCAAGGAGTATTACCTGAACTCTGTTAAGTCGGATTCTCTTGCGTATGCAGGAACTGAGATTATAAGAAGAGTTGTGGGCGATTCCAAGGTGGCAGAGCTTACTGAGGTTCCCCTTTCCGATATAAAGCTCAAAATGGAGAGAACTCTTATATCTGCCGGTGAAAAGCTGATACTTGAGCGTGAAAAGCGGAATGTACTTGATGCCGCTATTGCGCTTATTACAAAAGGAGCCGAGGAGATTTAATGGAACGTCAGGACAGCAATATGCCTTTCCTGCTGAAGTACGAAAATGTAGCCTGGTACGAAAACGGAAAGGTAAGAATTTTAGACAGACGAGTATTCCCCGAAAAGCATTTCGTGATATGCGAAAATTATATGGAAGTTAAGCAGGCCATTGCAGATATGGTCACTCAAAGCGCAGGCCCGTATACAGCCGTAGGAATGGGAATGGCACTGGCTGCATATGAAGTCAGGGGCAGAAGCAAAGCTGAGCAGGAAGCCTATCTAGATAAAGCTGCATATGAGCTTGCACACGCAAGACCTACCACCGCAAACCGCTATGGTAAAATTACATATGCCTGCGCAGAGACCGGCAAAAAGGCACTTGAAGCAGGTGCCGATCCGGTTGAGGCAATTTTCAACGACACAATTCAGTCACTTAACCGCCGTTACAGCAGGATGAGACTGGTGGGAGACAATCTTCTGGCGCTTATTCCTGAGGGCGTAACGATACTTACCCAGTGCTATGGTGAAACAATAATCGGCACACTTATTCAGGCGGCACTTGAGTGCGGAAAGAGCTTCAAAGTTGTATGCGCTGAAACAAGACCCTATCTTCAGGGAGCAAGACTTACATCCTCCTGCTTTGCGGAAATGGGCTTTGATACCACTGTAATAAGTGACAACATGGTTGCTTATTATATGCAGAATTCCGGTGTTGATGTTTTCACCTCAGCTGCGGATACGATTACCCGTGACGGACATATTGCAAACAAAATCGGCACATATCAGATTGCCCTGCTTGCCGACTGCTTCCACGTTCCCTATTATGTCACAGGTATTCCCGATGAAGACAAGTTCGGGAAGAACGATATTGTTATAGAGATGCGTGACCCCTCACAGGTTCTTGCCTATCGTGGAATCAAAAATACTCTGCCGCAGGTGAAGGGTATTTATCCCTCCTTTGACATTACACCTCCTCAGCTTATAGCGGGAGTTGTAACAGATAAGGGCGTATTCCCTCCTGAGCAGCTCAATGATTACTTTACAGGCGAGCAGCACAGGTTTTACTAAAGGAGAAAAATTATGCTGATGGAAAAAGAGCGTGAGCTCATTGTAGAATATGGCAGAAAGCTGAGTGAATCAGGTCTCTGCCCCGGCACAAGCGGAAATACAAGCATCATAGACCGAAAAACCGGCCTTGTGGCACTAAGTCCCTCTGGTATAGATTACTTTAAAACCAAGCCCGAGGATGTTCCCATAGTCAATATGGCAGGCGAAGTTGTTGACGGTACCACAAAGCCCTCAAGCGAGATTCATCTTCATCTTGCTTTTTACAAGGCAAAGCCGCATATAGGTGCAGTTGTACACACTCATTCTGTATTTTGCAGCGTGTTTGCCGCTCTGCGTCAGCCTCTCAGGGCTGTTCATTATGTAATCGGAGATGCGGGCACAGATACTGTTCCCTGCGCTCCGTACAGAATTTACGGAAGCTCAGAGCTTGCCGACGCAGCGGTCGAAGCCTGCGGCGACAGTCTGGCTGTGCTGCTTTCAAATCACGGAATCGTGTGCTGCGGCAGTGATGTGGAATCTGCTTTCAGTCTTGCTAAGAATATGGAATACATTGCAGAAATTCAGTACCGTGCATTAAGCATCGGAACGCCTGTATATCTCAGCGGAGATGAAATGAATAAGGTAATGGAGAAATTCAAGACCTATGGTCAGGTGAAAAAATAAATCCGCAGAAAGCTTCTGCGGACGTAAAAACGGAGTGTATCAGCGATACACTCCGTTTTACATTTTTAATTTTATTGCTTAGCTGCTTAAGCCTTTTTATTTCTCTTGTCAAAAATGAATATAAAGAAGAGAGAGCTGACAAGCAGAAGATAGGGATAAAGAAGATAAGGCATAATCTGGAAAGCAGAAACCTGATGACCGAGAGTAGCTGCGGCAGAAATAGCAACCAGCATCTGAGCGCCGTAAGGAATTACGCCCTGAGACACGCAGGAGAATGTGTCCAGAAGAGAGGCTGCTTTTCTGGGAGAAATGTCATATTCTGCGCTCATTTCCTTGGCTATGGGGTTAGCCATAACGATTGCAACTGTGTTATTAGCTGTTGCAATATCCATAACGCAAACCAGAAGTCCCATACCGAACTGACCGGCTTTTCTGCCCTTGAAAATTCTGCGTATAAGTGCAAGCAGAGATTCAAAGCCGCCGTATTCACGAATAAGAGCGCACATTGCGGCAACCAGAACTGCAACAATGCAGGTCTCGAACATACCGGCTGCACCGCTGCCCATATTTGAAAGCAGATCGACAGCTGCTGTTTGTCCGGTTGCAAGCATAATAACAGAACCGGAAACAATGCCTATAAGCAGAACAACGAAAACATTTATGCCGATAATACCGCCTGCAAGAACCAGAACGTAAGGCAGAATCTGCAGAAGATTATACTCCTTTAAAGGCATGGGGTTAATTTCGGTGTTAAAGGAAAGCACAAGAATAACAGCTAAAGTTACCAATGCTGCGGGAAGAGCAATTCCGAGGTTTTCACGGAATTTATCCTTCATGGCGCAGCCCTGACCGTTGCAGGCTGCAATAGTGGTATCTGAAATAAATGAAAGATTATCGCCGAACATAGCACCGCCCATAACAGTGCCCACGCACAGAGGGATACTGAAGCCGGAAACTTCGGCAACACTTACGGCAATAGGTGTAATAAGAGTGATTGTACCGACACTTGTACCCATAGCAGTGGATACGAAGCAGGCAACAACAAAGAGAACTGCTACTGCATAACGTCCGGGTATAAATGACAGCATAAAGTATGCAACGCTCTCAGCGCTGGAACGGCCGACTACACCGACAAATGTACCGGCGACCAGAAAGATAAGAAGCATAGTGATAATATTTTTATCTCCAACTCCCTGTCCCATAATTTTCAGCTTGTCATCAAAACTCAGCGGCTTATTCTGCAGACAGGCTACAAGAATAGCTACAAGAAATGCAATAACAATAGGGATATTATAAAATCCCATGGGGATTTTAAGACCGTACTCAAATGTCAGACCCAGTCCCAGATACAGTATCAAAAACACCAGTATCGGCAGCAGGGCCTTCGGATTATTCTTTTTCATTTCTCTTCCTCCCGGACTTTTTCTATAAATCTTTTTAAGAGTATCACAATTTACTGTGCTAAGTCAAGGAAAAAGGGCGAATATAGTATAAAATATGTGTAGCAATGCTAAATAAAAAAGTACCGCTGTATGCTGTGAAATTACTTTCCATCCGATAGCGGGATGAAAATAGAGGCAGGTATTTCCTGCCTCTATTTTTGAAAGGACTATAATACAAACTAGAATATATAGTATTTCCGATAGAAACTTTGAGTATCTGCGCTCTGATCCTGAGCTATCCAAAATATTTGACAGCAGGCACAGGAATCTCTAAAATCAAAAGGAAATATATTTTTTAACTATATTTCTCAGATAAATATATGTTCACTCTAGATTGAATTGATTTAATTACGGATTGTACGTCATTAATATCATTGAAATATTTCTTTGATTCTTCAATTACTATATCATGAATGACTTGGTTGGCGTTAAACAAATTATGTGTATTTTTTACTGCACTATCAAAGGTTTCCAGTGTGTATTTATCTAATTTTATATATTTTTCATACTCCTCGTCCCATACGCCTTTTTTATGTGATTGTTCTAGTAAAGAATAAAATCTATTTCCCGAAGCGGGCAATGAAAATCTTTGGTTTGCTAAATCATGGTTAATACAAAATTCTATAAAAGTCCATGCTGCATCCTTATATTGACTAGTGCTAGAGATAGCAATTGAGGTATCAATTTCAAATCCCGAACCTAATTCCCCACCAATTTTGAAATTTTCACCGTATGTTTGTTGCAAATAAACTAATCTTAACATACCTGGTATCCACTCAAAACTAATTATGCTAGGTACTCCTTCAGATACTCCATCGGTGTCTATTTTTTTGCATATTTCCAGCAGCTCTTTAAATTCTTCAGTTGTAAAGTCACAGGTTCCGTTTTTAGGCTCTAATTTTTTACAAATATAAAGTTTGCTAAGCCAAAACCATGTGTCATCTCTCGTAAAGTAATCTGGAAAAATTGAAACCAACCCGTCTTTAACATCTTGTAACGCAAGCAAATCTCCAAAATCAATATCGTCCTCACCTGCTATATCGGTTCGTATAATGGGTGCAAATAATACGAAACTAATTGGCATTGAGTAGATTTCACCATCATTAGATATTGACTCCATTAATGGAATTAGAAAATCTGCTTTAGATAATTCTTTATTATTTTTTATATATCGGGATAAAGGTTCATATACAACTTCTTCATTTAGCCCCCAAAAACTGGTATTTTCACCTAACGAAAATAAATCCGGCCCTTCTCCAGCTATTAATTTAGCATTTATTTGCTCAGTTCCTATTGAGTCAATTGTTTTAACGCTTATAAAATAATCACTGTTGCTTTTATTATAACTCGACACCAACTCATGTAAATTATCATTTACCGAGTATGTCCACAACTCCAATTTGATTTTTTCAGAAGATTTCCGTTGTACAAGAGTTGTAATGCTTTCTTTATAACGATTTGTAAGCAAACATCCTTCTTTATATGGATAAATACCTGTGTAGTAGGCATTTATCCATCCATTTTCAAAGAAATCTATTAATACTTCAGAAAATTCATTAGTACTATCATTAGCTTTTATTATTTTATTATCAGTATTCAATAAAATTTCATTCGACTCGGATATTCCTATAC
>JAHHRR010000003.1 GCA_020025655.1 Oscillospiraceae bacterium | reverse complement strand
ATCTGGAAAATTCAAGATATTTACAGAATTTTTATAATATACATCCACAATACAGCCGTAATGGGTCTTGAAAAAAATAAAAATGTGTGTATTATGTAATTTGCATTATAATAGTAGGAACTTTTATAAATGCTGAAAAACGATAATTTTGATATATTAAAAATTCAGAAAGTGTTCGCTGTGAAAGTATTTTCGTCTACACAGCTTAAATTATGATATGGAAAAGATAAGCTCAAGAAAGAATGAACACATAAAGCATATAAGGCTTTTATGCTCTGATGCCCAGTACAGAAGACAGCAGGGACTGTATGTCTGCGACGGAATGAAGTTCCTTAAAGAGGCAATAAGCTTCGGCGCAGAAGTGCAGACTGTCATGTGGAAGGAAAATGCAGAAGAGCCGGCAGGTCTTGAAGCTGCTGAGCAGTATGTTCTGCCGTCAGACCTTTTTGATTATGTGTCACCTATGAAAAACAGCCCCGGACCGCTTTTTTCCGTTAAGATTCCGGAGAGAATCAGGGGAGAAAAAATTAAAAATGCCATAGTGCTTGAAAATCTTCAGGACCCGGGCAATGTAGGAACTGTTATCAGAACTGCAAATGCATTCGGCATAGCGGCGGTGGTATTAACGGGCAACTGTGCGGATATATATAATCCTAAAACTGTCCGTGCCACAATGGGCGCAATTTTCAGGCAGCGGCTTATACAGCTGGAATTAAGTGAACTTCCCGAGTTTTTAAAGGAAAACGAACTAATGCTGTATGGTGCAGCTTTATCTGACAGAGCTTCTGACTGCAGAACTGCAAATCTTAAATCGGCAGCTGTTGCGGTTGGCAGTGAGGGCAGAGGGCTGAGCCGTGAGCTTCTGGATATTTGCGATAAAGAGATTATTATTCCCATGCAGCCTCAGAGCGAGTCACTGAATGCGGCAGTTGCGGCATCCGTACTGATGTGGGAAATGAGCAGATAAAAGAAAACGATTTGGAGGTGGACGGATGTCCTTACTTAAATACTGCTTATGGTTATCTTCAGCCACCTCTGTAAGGCCGGAAGCTAAAACGGCGTTGCTGAGGCACTACGGAAGTGCTGAGAAAGCGTATTTTGCTCCTGAAGGCGAATTCGTACACATCGAAGGAATAAGCTATAAGGATGCGGCAATACTTGAAAAGCGGGATATAAGCCGCTGTGAGTTTATACAGGACGAATGTGCCGAGCAGGATATTTCCATAATCACTATTGAGGACAGCGCATATCCTAAAAGACTTAAGAATATTTTTGCCCCTCCGGTGGTACTTTACGTTAAGGGCAAAATAAAAAACTTTGATGAACTGCCGATAATTTCCGTTATAGGTACAAGAAAAGCAAGCACCTACGGATTGAAAATGGGCAGAAAGATTGCCTCTGAGGTATGTCAGTGCGGCGGCACAGTGATATCTATGCTTACCGAGGGAATAGACAGCGAAGCTGCAAGAGGCGCACTTCTTGCAGGCGGTAAATGCATAGGGATTCTGGGGACAGCACATGAAAAGCAAATGAGCAGACTGTACGAGGATATTCTCAGTAAAGGCTCACTTATAAGTGAGTATCCTCCGGGAACAAAACCTCAGAGAAGCTTTTTCCGTGACAGAAACAGAGTTGCATCCGGCTTGTCACTGGGAGTTGTAGTTGTTGAAGCTCCTGAAAGAAGCGGAACAAGATTATTTGTATATGAGGCAGCAGAGCAGGGGAGAGAAATTTTTGCAGTACCCGGCAATGCTGATGCAGTGGGATGTGAGGGCACAAATACGCTCATAAAAGAGGGAGCGAAGCTTGTAACAAACGGTTCGGAAATTATGGAGGAATTTGAAGCCTTGTACCCTGAGGCTATTAAACTCCGACCCGATACGGTCAAGGAGCCGCCGGCAAGAAGCAGAAATGCCGAGCCGGAAATCAAAAAGCCCCATACTGACACCGAAAAAGAAGTTGACAAGGAAAAGAGCAAAGACTATATTTGCTTGCATGAGCAGCTGGCAGCTCTTAATGATGATCAGCTTAAAATTATAACGGCTATCGACAGTAATGCCGTTCATATTGACGATATAATAGAAAATACCGGCTTGTCTGCTGCCAAGGTTCTGGCTCAGCTTACAGTGCTTGAGATAAAGGGCTATGTAAAGAGAGAACCAGGCAGACGAGTTTCATTGAAAATAGCAAAAAAGTGAGGACATATAATGGCAAAAGCGAAGGATCTGGTTATAGTTGAGTCTCCGGCTAAAGCTAAGACCATTGAAAAATATTTAGGCGGTGACTACAAGGTCAAAGCATCAATGGGTCACTTGAGAGATCTGCCCAAAAGCAAAATGGGCGTGGATATTGAAAATGACTTTGAACCTAAGTATATCCCCGTACGTGACAAAAAAGATCTTATAGCTGAACTTAAAAAAGATGCAAAGTCAGCTAAGACCGTATACCTCGCAACTGACCCGGACCGCGAGGGTGAAGCAATTTCGTGGCATCTTAAAGAACTCCTCGGTCTGGACGACGAGAAGGCAAAGAGAGTTACTTTCAACGAAATTACAAAAAAGGTTGTTACTGAGAGCATCAAAAATCCCAGAGAGATAGATCAGGATCTGGTAGATGCTCAGCAGGCGAGAAGAGTTCTCGACAGAATTGTGGGCTATAAGCTGTCACCGCTGCTGTGGAAGAAGATTAAGTCCGGCCTCTCTGCAGGACGAGTTCAGTCTGTTGCAACCAGAATGGTTTACGACAGAGAACAGGAAGTAAAAGACTTTGTTCAGGAGAGATATTTCCTTCTGGATGCCTGCCTTGAACGTGAAAATGACGGCGGCAGTTTCAAAGCACGCTTCCACGGTCAGGGAGATAAGAAGCAGGAAGTTAAAACCGACGAGGAAGTCAACGCTATAATCGAAGCCTGCAAGCAGGATCAGTTTGTTGTATCCAAGGTAAAGCGCAGCCTGAAGCAGAGAAGTCCGGCTCCTCCTTTCATTACCTCCACCTTACAGCAGGAGGCTTCCCGCAGACTTAATATGACTCCCCGACGCACAATGTCAATCGCTCAGCAGCTTTATGAAGGCGTTGAGATTGACGGCTTCGGCAGCATTGGTTTAATAACCTATATGCGTACCGACTCTCTGCGTCTTTCAGATGAGGCAGTAGCTGCTGCAAAGGATTATATAACCGAACACTACGGACCGGAGTATTATCCTGAAAAGACAAGGGTCTTTAAGACTAAAGCCGGTGCTCAGGATGCCCATGAGGCAATCCGTCCTACCGACGTGAAGCTCAGCCCTGATGTTGTCCGCAAGAACCTTACTCAGGAGCAGTACAGACTTTACAGACTTATCTGGGGCAGATTTACTGCCTGCCAGATGGCAAACGCCATTTACGATAACGTATCCGTAGATGTAACATCTGCCGGCTATGTGTTTAAGGCAAACTATTCAGAACTGAAATTTAAGGGATATACAGCAGTATATGAGGAGGCAAAAGACGAGGAAAGCGCTGAGCTCCAGAATCCTCTGCCTGCTCTCAGCGAGGGCGAAGAGCTCAAACTGGATAAAATACTTGCCGATGAGCAGTTTACTCAGCCTCCCTCCAGATATACCGAAGCTACTTTGATTCGTGCAATGGAGGAAAAGGGAATAGGTCGTCCTTCCACTTATGCTCCCACTATCTCTACCATTACATCTCATGACTATGTTATTAAAGAAGGAAAGTATCTCCGTCCCACTCCGCTGGGTGAGGTGGTAACAAAACTTATGATGGAGCATTTCTCCGATATTGTGGACCTGAAGTTTACAAATCACATGGAGGAACAGCTCGATGAGATAGAAAAAGGCAAGGTAAAGTGGAAAGATGTTCTTGCAGATTTCTATGATGACTTCAATAGCGAGTTTGAAAAGGCGGAAACAGCTCTGGACGGAGTTAAAATAAAGGTGCCTGATGTCCTGAGTGACGAATACTGTGATGTCTGCGGCAAACAGATGGTAGTAAAGAAAGGAAAATTCGGTTACTTCCTTGCCTGCCCCGGCTTCCCGGAATGCACATTTACAAAACCCATTGTGGTGGAAATGCCCGGTAAGTGCCCCAAGTGCGGCGGCAGAATTTTAAAGCGCACCTCTAAGAAGGGCTATGTTTTCTATGCCTGCGAGCGGGGAACGGACTGTGGCTTTATTACATGGGATGTGCCCACAAAGGACTTCTGCCCTTCATGCGGCAAGACTATGTTCAAAAAGAGCGGCAGAGGAGCTTCAAAGCCTTTCTGCATAAATGAGGAATGCCCCAACTTTGTTCCCGAGGATAAGCGTGGCTACAAGAAAAAGCCTGCCAATGCAGAGGAAAAGACTGAGGGAGAAAGCGAAGAAAAGGCTGAGGATGAAAAGCCTGCTGCGAAGAAAGCTCCGGCTAAAAAAACTGCATCCAAGAAAACAGCAGCAAAAAAACCTGCTGCAAAGAAAACAGCGGCTAAGAAAACCGCAGCTAAAAAGACTGAGAAAGCCGAAGATAAGGAATAAGATATGGAAAAAGTTACTGTTCTCGGTGCCGGCCTTGCCGGCAGCGAATGTGCCTGGCAGCTTGCCAAACGTGGTATAAAAGTCAGGCTTTATGAGATGAAACCCCAGCGCATGAGCCCTGCACACAGCTCTGAATATTTTGCAGAGCTGGTATGCTCAAACTCACTGCGCAGCGATGAGCTTACCAATGCGGTTGGACTTTTGAAGGCAGAAATGCGAAAGATGGGTTCTCTGATTATGGAGAGCGCAGATGCCAACAGAGTTGCAGCCGGCGGTGCTCTGGCAGTTGACAGAGTCGGTTTTTCAAAATACATTACCGAAAAACTTGAAAGCAACGAGAATATCGAGATAATCAGAGAAGAAGCTGTGGATATTCCCGACGGTGAGGTGGTAATTGCCACCGGCCCTCTCAGCAGCGATGCAATAGCAGACAGAATTTCCGAGCTCTGCCCTGAAACTCCGCTGCATTTCTATGATGCGGTTGCACCTATTGTCAGCATTGAAAGTGTAGACATGGAAAGCGCTTACTATGCTTCCCGCTATGATAAGGGTACTGCGGACTATGTGAACTGCCCCATGACAAAGGAACAGTATCTGGACTTTGTGAATGAGCTTGTAAATGCTAAGGAAGCCCCTGTTCACGGCTTTGACGACGCCGGTGTTTTTGAAGGCTGTATGCCTGTTGAGGTTATGGCAAGACGAGGCGTTGACACTCTGCGTTACGGTCCTTTAAAGCCTGTCGGCCTTAAAGACCCCAGAACCGGAGAAGAGGCTTATGCAGTTGTTCAGCTGCGTATGGATAATTCCGACGGTACGATTTACAATATGGTCGGCTTCCAGACACACCTGACATGGGGAGAGCAGAAACGTGTATTCACAATGATTCCTGCACTTAAAAATGCTGAGTTCCTCCGCTACGGAGTAATGCACAGAAATACATATTTAAACAGCCCCAAACTCTTAAACCGCTATTATGCACTGCGTTCTGACGAGCGCATAAGCTTTGCAGGACAGATGACCGGCGTTGAGGGTTACGTTGAGTCTGCCGCATCCGGTATGCTGGCAGGTATCGAAAAAGCAGCCAGAGTGCTTGGCCTGCCGCACGTGGATTTCCCGCAGGAAACTGCAATAGGTGCGCTGGGACACTATATTTCCGAGGGCAGCGTGGGAGATTTTCAGCCCATGAATGTAAACTTCGGAATTATCACTCCGCTGGGATACAGAGTTAAGGGCAAGAGGAATAAGAATGCTGAGATTTCAAAGCGTTCTCTGGAAATTATTGATGAGCTGCTTAATAAGGAGGTTTTAAGCCTTGAGGATAATTGTTGATGCAATGAGCGGTGACAATGCTCCGGAGGAGATTGTCAAAGGTGCTGTAAGAGCAAAAAAAGAACTGGGGCTGGAAATTGTTCTTGTAGGCCAGAAGGAAAAAGTTGAAGAATGCCTTAAAAATGAAGGCGAAAACGATATAGAAATTGTTGATGCACGAGAAATTGTCACCATGGAGGATGACCCCGCCACTGCTTGCAGACAGAAAAAGGACTCCTCAATGGCTGTTGCGCTTAAAATGCTCCATGAAGAGCAGGGTGATGCCGTCGTATCGGCAGGCAGCACCGGTGCGCTTTTGACAGGTGCAACTCTTACTGTTAAGCGCATCAAGGGTATTCGCAGAGCGGCTCTTGCCCCTGTACTTCCCGCAGGTGAGCACGGTGTTATGCTTATTGACTGCGGTGCAAATGTTGAATGCACACCTGAGTACCTTATGCAGTTTGCATACATGGGTTCTTTCTATGCCAAGAAGATTATGGGCTGCGAAAATCCAAGAGTCGGACTGCTGAATATCGGAACCGAAGAAACCAAAGGCGGCGAGCTTCAGCACCAGACATATGCACTGCTTAAAAAGGCAGACGAAGAGGGCAGAATCAACTTTGCAGGCAATGCAGAGGGTACAGGCGTGTTCTCCGGAAATTACGATGTAATCGTAAGTGACGGCTACACCGGCAATGTCCTTTTAAAGACCACCGAGGGTGTTATTAAATTCATGATGAAGCAGCTTAAGGGAATATTTTATAAAAACCTCAAAAATAAGCTGGCAGCAGCAGTTCTTAAAGCTGACCTTGGCGTGATGAAGAAGTCTCTGGACGTTAACGAGGTCGGCGGTACAGCCCTTTTAGGTATCAGTAAGCCTGTTATAAAGGCACATGGTTCTTCCAATGCAGCCTCTATCTTCTCCGCAATAAGACAGGCGAAGAACTTTGCGGAATCCGGAATGATTCAGGATATTCAGGATAATATCGAATACATGAAAATCAGGACTGAGTAAAAATGGAAGAACTTGAGAAAAAAATAGGATATACATTTAAAAATAAAAAGCTGCTGGAAACTGCGCTTACACACAGCTCCTATGCAAATGAAAAACACAGTGAATCATGCAGCAGCTATGAAAGACTGGAATTTCTGGGAGACTCCGTTCTGGAGCTTGTGACTGCAAGATTCCTTTTTGACCATGAGCCCAGACTTCCGGAAGGCAGCATGACAAGACTGAGAGCAGAGCTTGTCTGTGAGGTAAGTCTGCATAAGACTGCACTTGCACTTGGCCTTGGCGAGTATATGCTCTTAGGCAAGGGCGAAGAAAAAAGCGGCGGACGTGAGCGCCCTTCGATTCTTGCAGATATGGTGGAGGCTATTATAGCTGCCATGTATCTTGACTGCGGATATGAAGAGGCAAGACGCTTTATTCTGGAAAATATCCTGAATGGCGCAGAAATAAGCGCAGATCACCGCAGTGCTGACTATAAGACGGAGCTTCAGGAGCTGGTTCAGAAAAAGAGTGACCAGCATATAAGCTATGAGCTTATAGGTGAGAGCGGCCCTGACCACAACAAGAGGTTTACCTTCAGAGTAAGCATCAACGGAATTCCCGCAGGCGAGGGTACAGGCAGAACCAAGAAAGAGGCCGAGCAGATGGCGGCCTGTGAAGCTCTGGAGAAGCTTAAGAAATGAGCGCAAGAGAAAGCATAATTCCGGTATTTGTGCCGCATCTGGGCTGCCCTAATGATTGTGTTTTCTGCAATCAGCGTCGGATATCCGGCGCTCAGCTGCCTGCAACTGCTGATGATGTAAGACAGGCGATAGAAAATGCAGCGGGACTTCCGGATATAGGCTCAAGGCGTCAGCTTGCGTTCTATGGCGGAAGCTTTACTGCGATTCCGGTTGAAAATCAGGAAGCTCTGCTGGGCGCAGCCAAGGAATATCTGGATAAGGGCATCATTCACTCCATAAGACTTTCCACCCGACCCGATGCAATTGACGGCGCTGTTTTAAACAGGCTCAGACGATACGGCGTTGAGACTGTGGAGCTTGGAGCCCAGTCTTTAAATGAAAATGTACTGCTTTTGTCCGGAAGAGGGCATACTGCAACGGATGTTGAAAATGCCTCTAAGCTTATAAAAGAGGCAGGATTTAAGCTTATTTTGCAGATGATGACAGGCCTTCCCGGTGACAGCGACGAAAGCTGCATTGAGACGGCGAAGCGTATTATTGCCTTAAAACCGGACGGAGTAAGAATTTATCCGACTGTTATTGTAAAAGATACTGCGCTTTTCGATTTATGGAAAGCCGGACGATACGAGGAACACAGCGTCGAAGATGCGGTGAGAATATGCGCAAAGCTTGTTCCTCTTTTTGACGAGGCCGGTATACCAATAATACGTCTCGGCCTGAATCCTACTGAGGAACTCTCCGGCGGTGATGCTGCGGGCGGAGCTTATCATCCTGCTTTAGGAGAGCTTGTCAAAAGCAGAATAATGCTTCAAAAGGCAGAGAAGCTGCTTGAAAATGTAAAACCCGGCAGCAGGGTAGTTCTGGGTGTGAACAAATCTAAAATTTCCCAGATGGTAGGTCAGCACAGATGCAATACTGAGAAACTCTGTGAAGAGTTTTCTCTTAAACAGCTTAAAGTTAAAGCAGCTGAAACGGAGAATGAGGTTCTGCTGATTTCAGTTGAAAGCTGAAAAAAATCGCTTTGAATTTTCAAAGCGATTTTTTATATTCTGTATATTTACGAAACAATTATTTTGCAGTATCGCAATATACAATGAATAAGAAAACGGCAGACGGAATGGTATGCGGCAAATTGCGGCGGCTTTTTTGAAATTTCTTTAAAAATCTTCCATTTACAATACTATATTTATAAAAACTCTGTTGCGAAAACAACTATTGCGTGTTATATTAAAATGATACTAAATTTACTATGAGTATAAAATGGTATAGTCATATTCAGAAATGCTCATTAAAGAAACAATTTGCACTAAGTTTTGAAAGAAAAAGGATATTTATGTACTTAAAAGCATTGGAAATCCAAGGGTTCAAGTCTTTTGCGGACAAGACCCGCTTAACCTTTGAAAAAGATATAACTGCTATCGTTGGCCCTAACGGTTCCGGTAAGTCCAATATATCCGACGCTATCCTCTGGGTTATGGGTGAGCAGCGCTCCAAAGCTCTTCGTGGTGCCAAAATGGAAGATGTTATCTTCGGCGGCACAGAAAAAAGAGGAGCTATGGGATACGCTCAGGTTTCACTTATAATTGATAACTCCGCCCATATATTTGACTATGACAGCAGCGAAATTATGCTGACCAGAAGATATTACCGCAGCGGTGACAGCGAATATTACATAAACCGTGAATCGGTCAGATTAAAGGATATCAATAACCTTCTTATGGATACAGGTCTGGGCCGTGACGGCTACTCCATTATCGGGCAGGGCAAGATTGCCGAGATAGTGTCCAACAAGAGCACTGACAGACGAGAGGTTTTTGAAGAAGCTGCCGGTATATCCCGCTTCCGTTACAGAAAGGAAGAAGCAGAGCGTAAGCTTGAGCGCACCGAAGAAAATCTTCTGCGTGTTAACGATAAGATAGAAGAGCTTGAAATGCAGGTAGGCCCGCTGAGAAAGCAGGCTGAAACTGCAAAAAAATATCTTGTTTTGAGAGATAAACTCAAAGTCGGTGAAGTTTCTCTCTGGATGGAAAGTCTGGACAAGCTGCGTGCTCAGGACGAAAGCATTAAGCAGGAGTACGAGCAGGCAAAGCTTTCTCTGGAAAAAGCCAAGGAAGAGCTTCAGGCATTGTATGCATCTTCCGGCAGCATAAGCGAACGGATACACCAGAAGGATGTTGAAAGCGAGCGGGCCAGAGAACGTCTTTCCGCAGCCGAGGCGGAGGCTTCCGACAGCGAGGCAAAGGCTGCTGTTATACGAGCGAATATTGAAAGCAGTATTCAGAATAAAGAACGTATGCTCAAAGATATTGCCGATCAGGAAAATCGTGTCGGTGAAATCAAGAAGAGCATGGAGGACGGAGAGAAGCGGATTCAGGAAATCCAGAATGAACTGAATGGCCTTTCCGAGCAGATAAAGCAGAATGAGAATGTTCTTCAGGGCTGCAGAATGAAAATGGGCAGCCGTGAGAATATTTTAAAAGAACTCACTGATAAGGCGACCTCATTGCAGATTGAGGGCCGCAGCATGGATTCCAGAATAAATATGCTGGAAGAAATGGAAAAAGATTATGAAGGCTACTCCAAAGCCGTTAAAGTGGTTATGCGTGAGGCGGGCCACGGCGGGCTCAGGGGTGTGCATGGTCCGGTAGCAAACCTTCTGCGGGCAAATGAGGACTGTGCTCTGGCAATAGAAACAGCTCTGGGTGCATCAGCTCAGAAAATTGTTGTTGACAGCCAGAATGACGGTAAAGCAGCAATCGAAATGCTGAAACGCCGTGACTGCGGCCGTGCTACTTTTATGCCGATGGACGTCATAAAAGGGGAGAGACTCAAAAATCTTCCTGACAGAGACCCCGGATTTGTGGGCCTTGCTATGGACCTTGTTAAGTTTGAACCTCAGTTCAGCGGGATTTTTGCAAACCTTCTGGGCAGAACGGTCGTGGCAGAAACTCTTTCCGATGCTGTGCGTATCTCAAGAGCAAATGGCAACCGGCTTAGAATAGTCACTCTCGACGGTCAGCTGATGAATGCCGACGGCTCCATGACCGGCGGCAGCACCGCTAAAACGAGCGGTGTACTTTCAAGAGCAAATGAGCTTGAAAAGCTTAAGAAAAAGAGAAAACGTGTAGAAGAAGATGAAAAAGCCTGCTCAGAAGAGCTGTATAAGGCAAAAAGCGGCCTGTCATCACTTAAATATCAGCTGGATATGGCACTTGAGGATCAGGCGGAGCTTAGAAGCAAGACTTCATCTTTTGAAGCAGAGAGAAAAACAACCGAGAACTCAAACCGCCAGCTGCGGGCTCTTCTGGACGGACTTTCCGGCGACTCAGAACACAGAAGAAAAACCGTGGAAGCGGCTGAGCGGCAGATTGAAAGCTTTAAGCAGCGCCTTGTGGAAGAAGAGAAGAAGCTGGGCGATATAAGCGATAAGATTTTCAAGATCAAGAGTGAAATCAGTGAAATCAGCAAGAGCCGCATGGAGCTTGAAGGCAAGCGAGGCAAGGCTGAAAAGGATGCACAGGCCAGAAACTCCGATATTCTTGATATGGAACGTGTAAGCGCAAGAATAGAGCAGAAAAAGCTTGCATCTGAAATGGAGGAAAAACAGCTTCTGGATAAGCTCTGGGATAACTATGAGTTGAGCCACAGTGCGGCATCAGAACTGAGAAAACCGGTTGATAATGTCCAGAAAGCTAATAAGGAGATAAACGACCTCCGCAGAGAGATAAATTCTCTGGGTACTCCGAATCTGGGCGCTATTGATGAGTTCCAGCGGGTAAATGAGCGTTATGAATTCCTGAGCGAACAGAAGGACGATGTAGATAAGGCTAAAAAGGAACTTTTGGATATAATACAAGAGATTACCGGTGAAATGGAACAGGTATTCTCTGAAAAGTTCAGGGAGATAGATACCTGCTTCCGTCAGACCTTCCTTGAGCTTTTCGGCGGCGGCAAAGCAGCACTTGTACTGGAAGATGAAAATAATGTGCTGGAATGCGGTATTGAGATAAAAGTACAGCCTCCCGGAAAAGCACTTTCAAATATAAGCCTGCTGTCCGGTGGTGAAATGGCCTTTGTTGCTATTGCGCTGTATTTTGCAATTTTGAAGGTTCGTCCCACACCTTTCTGCGTAATGGATGAGATAGAGGCAGCACTTGACGAGGCAAACGTCAGCCGCTATGCCGAATATATGAGAAGAATGTCTGAAAAGACTCAGTTCCTTGTAATCACTCACCGCCGTGGTACCATGGAAGAGGCAGATATGCTGTATGGTGTCACTATGCAGGAAAAGGGTGTTTCAACTGTTATAGAACTTGACCTTGAAAGCGCACAGAAAACAATAGAGGAGTAAAAATATGGGATTTTTTGATAAGATATTTTCCGGTCTGAAAAAGACCAGAACAAATCTTGAAGATCTGGAGGAAATTTTCCAGGAATTTAAGCCCGACAGCGAGGACTTCTATGATGATCTGGAAGAACTTCTTGTCGTAAGTGACATCGGTGCCGAAACTGCGGAAAAAGTAGTGTTCGGCCTGAAGAAAATGACCTGGGAGCGCCGCTTCAGAAAGGGCGACGAGGCAAGAGCGGGCCTTATTGAGCTGCTCTCAAAGATTCTTGATGTAGGTGATACAGAGCTTAAGCTCAATACAAAGCCTTCTGTCATTCTGATGGTTGGTGTTAACGGCGTCGGCAAAACCACCACTATCGGCAAGCTTGCAAATCAGCTAAAAAGTCAGGGCAAAAAGGTTTTACTCTGCGCAGGTGATACCTTCCGTGCAGCAGCGGCAGAGCAGCTGGGAATCTGGGCAGAACGCTCCGGCTCCGATATTGTACGGCATGAAGAGGGCAGTGATCCTGCTGCTGTTGTATATGACGGCATATGTGCTGCAAAGGCAAGAAACGCAGATACTATCATTATTGATACTGCCGGTAGACTTCATAATAAGCAGAATCTTATGAATGAGCTTAATAAGATTCGCAGAATAATAGACAGAGAACTGCCAGATGCAGACGTGGAAACCCTTATGGTTCTTGACGCTACTACCGGTCAGAACGGTCTTATTCAGGCAAAACAGTTCCTTGAGACTTCCGGACTTACCGGAATTGTTCTCACAAAGCTTGACGGCACAGCAAAAGGCGGTATAGTCTTTGCTATTGCCTCTGAGCTTAATCTGCCCGTTAAATATGTGGGCGTGGGTGAGGGAATGGATGATCTTATTCCCTTTGAAAGCAAAACTTTTGTAGAAGCACTTTTTAAATAAAGGAGAAAAATATGGCATTAACCAGTAAACAGCGTGCTCAGCTTCGCGGCATTGCAGCCGGCGAGGATACCATCATTCAGGTTGGCAAGGGCGGAATAAATGATAATCTTATATCTTCCGTAAGCTCTGCCTTAAAGGCAAGAGAAATTGTTAAGGGCAGAGTTCTTGAAAACTCCATGCTTACAGCAAGAGAAGCTTGCGATGCTCTGGCTGAGGCCTGCAAGGCTGAGGCAGTGCAGGTAATAGGAACCAAATTTGTGCTCTATAAGCGCAACGAGAAAAAGCCCATTATTGAGCTTGTGAAGGACAAGAAGAAAAAATGAAAATTGCGGTGTACGGAGGAAGCTTTAATCCTCCGCATCTGGGGCATAAGTCAGCAGCTGAGACAGTAAGTCAGGAGCTGGCACCCGATAAATTTCTGATTATTCCCGATAATATCCCGCCTCACAAGGAGATGGATGAAGGCAGTCCGAACCCTGAACAGAGGCTTGAACTGTGCAAGCTTAATTTTTCAGGTATTCCCGGTGCGGAGATTTCCGATATGGAGATCAAACGTGAGGGCAAAAGCTATACTGCACACACTGTCGAAAGGCTTAAAAAAATCTACCCTGATGATGAACTTATTCTTGTTATGGGCACAGATATGCTTTTAAGCTTTGAAGAGTGGTATAGATTTGAATACCTCTTTAAAAACTGTACACTGGCCGTTCTTGTCAGAGATGACGAAGAAGATCTGGCCCTTAGGGATAAAGCGGAGGAGTTCAAACGGGAATACGGTGCAAAGATAATTATAATGCCCCATGCTCCGCTGCCTATGTCATCGAGCGAAATCAGAGAGAAGCTCAGATTCCGCATGGGCAGAGAAAAACTCACCGATGAGGTATACTCCAGCATAATAAAGAATAATTACTATGACGCACTGCCTGAGCTGAGCTGGCTCAGAGAAAAGACATACGCCTATCTCAAATCCAGCCGTATTGCACACGTGGCAGGCGTTGAAAGTGAAGCGGTCATGCTTGCAAACAAATGGGGAGAAGACCCGGAGACAGCGGCAGAGGCCGGAATACTGCATGATATTACAAAGGCTTTGAGCTATGAAGAGCAGTTGATATTGTGCAAAAAATATGGTATTATTCTCGATAACGCAGAACGTGAAACTCCTGCACTGCTGCACGCAAAAACGGGTGCAGCCTTTTCTAAAGAGCTTTTCGGTGTTTCTGACAGGGTGTGTGAAGCTATCTACTGGCACACTACCGGCAAACCCGACATGAGCATTTTGGAGAAAATAGTTTATCTTGCAGACATTATTGAACCGGGAAGAGATTTCCCCGGTGTAGATGAACTGCGGGAGCTCAGCTATATAGATTTAGACAAAGCCATGGCTGCTGCACTTAAAAGCAGCATAGAAAACATTGAAAGCCAGGGCAGAATACCCCATGAAAACAGCGTCAAGGCATACCGATGGTATGCTGAAAACCAATGAAGGAGGAAAAATATGCTCAGTCCCTTAGAAATAGCTCAGATTGCTGCAAAAGCATTGAGTGATAAAAAAGCAAAGGACGTTAAAGTTCTTAAAACTGCCGGACAGACTATTCTGGCAGACTATTTTGTAATTTGCAACGGTACTACTTCTACCCATATCAAAGCTCTGGTAGATGAAGTTGATAAGCAGCTCTCCATTGCCGGTGAGCCTCCTATTCGCAGAGAAGGTCTGCGTTCAGATATCTGGGTGCTTATGGACTTCGGATGTGTACTGGTTCATGTGTTTACCGATGAGGCCAGAAAGTTCTATGATCTTGAACGCCTCTGGAGTGACGCAGAGGAGATCCCCCTCTCATCCCTTCTGAGCCCCTGATTACAGGGGCAAACCGAAAGAGAAGAATTTATAAAAGGGGAAAAGATTAACAATGAAATACGATTTTACAGCCATTGAAAAGAAATGGCAGGCTAAGTGGGAAGAAAGCAAACCTTATAAAGCAGAGACAGGCAGTGATAAGCCCAAGTTCTACGGACTTATTGAGTTCCCTTATCCCTCCGGACAGGGACTGCACGTTGGTCATCCCAGACCTTTTACTGCACTGGATATCGTCTGCCGCAAGAAGAGAATGGAAGGCTACAATGTCCTTTATCCTATCGGATTTGATGCGTTTGGTCTGCCCACTGAGAACTATGCCATTAAGAATCATGTGCATCCGGCTGTAGTTACTAAGAAGAATATCGAAAACTTTACCAAGCAGCTCAAAATGCTGGGCTATGGTTTTGACTGGGATAGAGTTATTGATACCACCGATCCTCAGTATTACAAGTGGACTCAGTGGATATTCCTTCAGATGTTCAAGAAAGGCCTTGCATACAAGACCACTATGCCCGTTAACTGGTGCACCAGCTGCAAGTGCGTTCTTGCAAATGAGGAAGTTGTAAACGGCGTTTGCGAGCGCTGCGGCAGCGAGGTTATCAGAAAAGAAAAGAGCCAGTGGATGCTTGCCATCACCAAGTACGCTCAGAGACTCATTGATGATCTGGACGATCTTGATTATATAGAAAGAGCAAAAATTCAGCAGAAGAACTGGATAGGACGCTCCACCGGTGCAGAGGTACGCTTCGGTACTACTGCCGGTGATGATGTTATCGTTTACACAACAAGACCCGATACTCTCTTCGGTGCAACCTATATGGTCCTTTCTCCTGAGCATGAGTTTGTCAAGAAGTGGAAAGATAAGCTTGCAAACTGGGATGAGGTTGCAGCCTATGTTGAAATGGCAGCACACAAGTCAGATTTTGAGCGTTCTGAGCTTTCCAAGGAAAAGACAGGCGTTAAGCTTGACGGCGTAAAGGCCATTAACCCTGTTAACGGCAAGGAAATCCCCATATTCATTTCCGACTATGTTCTGGTTACTTACGGTACCGGTGCAATTATGGCAGTTCCTGCTCACGATGACCGTGACTGGGAGTTCGCAAAGAAATTCGGCTGCGATATAATTGAAGTCGTAAAGGGCGGCAACGTAGAAGAAGCAGCATTTACTCTAAAGGATGATACCGGAATTATGGTTAACTCCGGCTTCCTTAACGGTCTTACAGTAAAGCAGGCAATTCCTGTAATGAAGAAGTGGCTTACCGAGCAGGGTATCGGTAAGGAGAAGGTTAACTTCAAGCTTCGTGACTGGGTATTCTCCCGTCAGAGATACTGGGGCGAGCCTATTCCTCTTGTACACTGCGATAAGTGCGGCTGGGTTCCTCTGCCCGAAAGCGAGCTGCCTCTGGTTCTGCCTCAGGTTGACTCCTACGAGCCTACTGACGACGGCGAGTCTCCTCTTTCCAAGATGACCGACTGGGTCAACACCACCTGCCCCTGCTGCGGCGGCCCCGCAAAGCGTGAGACAGATACTATGCCTCAGTGGGCTGGCTCCAGCTGGTACTTCCTGCGCTATATGGATCCCCATAATGATAAGGAACTGGTTTCCAAGGAAGCAGAAGAGTACTGGGGACCTGTTGACTGGTATAACGGCGGTATGGAGCATACTACTCTGCACCTGCTGTACAGCCGTTTCTGGCATAAGTTCCTCTATGATATCGGTGTAGTACACACCAAGGAGCCTTACAAGAAGAGAACTTCTCACGGCATGATTCTGGGTGAGGGCGGCGAAAAGATGTCCAAGTCCAGAGGAAACGTCGTTAACCCCAACGATATTGTAGACCAGTACGGTGCTGATACCATGCGTCTGCATATTATGTTTATCGGTGACTTCGAGAAAGCCGTTTCCTGGTCCAATGAAGCTGTTAAGGGCTCCAAGAGATTCCTTGATCGCTGCTGGAACCTGATGGATATGATTAAGGATGAGGACGTTATCTCCAAGGAGAACGAAGCCACTATCCATAAGACCATCAAAAAAGTCACAGAGGATATTGACAGCCTGAAGATGAATACTGCAATATCCGCTCTTATGACTATGGTCAACGAGTTCTACTCCAAGGGACTTACAAAGGGTGATCTGGAACAGCTGATGCTCCTGCTCAGCCCCTTTGCACCTCACATGGTAGAGGAAATGTGGGAGCTTACAGGCTATGCTGCAAAGTACGGCAAGATGTGTATGCAGATGCCCTGGCCTAAGTACGACGAGAGCAAAACTCAGGATGCAGTAAGAGAGCTTGCAGTTCAGATAAATGGTAAACTCCGCTCTACTATTACTGTTCCCGCAGAGGCAAGCGAGGAGCTCGTAATTGAGACTGCCTGCGCCGACAATAAGGTTCAGCGCTACATGGAAGGTATGCAGCTGGTAAAAACCATTGTAGTTAAGAATAAAATTGTAAATTTAGTGCTCAAGCCTGCAAAGTGATTATTGACATTTGCACTGGAAACAGTTATAATGTTAATGTTAAAAAGCCAATTCATTGGCCCTTGAAACGTCGCAAGACGTATTTGGAGGGAGGGAAATAGATGTCTGAAATTTATGTAAAAGAGAACGAATCTCTGGACAACGCTCTTAAAAGATTCAAGCGCAGCTGCGCTAAGTCCGGCGTTCTGGCTGATCTGAGAAAGAAAGAGTATTATCAGAGCCCCAGCGTTAAGCGTCGCAAAAAGTCCGAGGCAGCTCGTAAGAACAAAAATAAGCGTTACTACTAATTTATATCGCATTATTAAGGCAGTACCATTTGGTACTGCCTTTGTTCTATATATCGGGCGTCTGGCGTCAATTTAACTGCTGCAAGAGATTTACAGCGCCGGAGTTTTGAAATTACATATATGAGCCTGCGTAAGCGCCACAGAGCAAATGAAAAAGCAATCAGGTGAAACTTGCTATTCAAATACAAAGTCAGCTTAGAGAGCCTCTGAGAGCGTCTGAGAAAAATGCGCAAAAACAATGTGTGGTTCAAGTATAAAGCTTGTAAATTTAATCAGCAGATATGCATATAAGAAAAGCGGGAGCTTAACGCTCCCGCTTTTTATTTATTGTTTATTTGTTGTCGTCGGAATTGTCGGAGCTGTCGGAGTCTTTGAAATCATCTATATTAATTTCAAACTCGTTTCCGCTCTCTTCATCGGACGCATCCAGAGAAGCTTCGGCATCGGAAACCTCAGCGGCTTTCTTGTTCTTCATAATAACAACTACAACTACTGCAATCACAAGCACAGCAGAAGCAGCCAGAATGCCGATCCAGATACCGAGATGTGACTCATCTCCGGTCTTAGGACCACTGGTGTTGTTCTTATCGCTGTTCTTGATGGTGAGTGTACCGTCTACCTTCTTGATGTTGTAGTTATCGGTTACATCCTGCTTGTTAGCATCAAAGATGCTGAGCTTTGTAATCTTCTTGGTGTAGGTACCGGCATCAATGGGAGGATTCTGGAGAGTTTTGCCGTTGCTGTTGTAAATGGTATAAACAACCTGAATCTTATGCTGGCTGTTTGCAAGCTTGCCGATGCTTACGTTCTTGTTTTCAAGAGGCTTGCCGTCGTAGTTCTTGCTTGCGGATTCAGCAGTAACAGTCAGATTGTACTTATCAACGGTAAGAGTTCCGTCCTTGAAGGTCTTCTTGTACTTTGCATCGGAAATGGCCTTGCCGTCTTTATCTACAATAACGACATTTGAAATCTTGTTTGCAACAGTACCTGCATTGGTAATGGTGCTGCTGTTATCAAAGGTTACGCTCTTAACCTTATCTCCGTCCTTAAGACCGGAAACAGAATATTCTTTGCACTCATGTGCGTTGCCGTCGTAAGTCCACTTTGCATCCTTGGCGGTTATGGTAAGAGGAATTTCCTTTTCTGTGGGCTTGCTGTTTTCAGGAGCTTTAACGGTAATCTTACCATCATTGGTAACTATGTTGTAGTTAGCCTTAATATCATTGTTGTTGGCATCAGTGAGCTTCAGACCGGAAATATCAACCTTGGAAGCAAAATCGCCGGGGGTGTTGCTGCTGCCGGTGACTTTAACACCGCTGAGCTTGTGACCTTCAAGCAGGCCTTCGACCTTTAAACCATTCTTGAAGCTGCCGTCTTTGTAGCCGTAGGCATTGGCATTTATGGTTTCGCCTTCAGTCTTCTGCTGAATGGTAGCAGTGATACCGGTCAGGGTAAGAGTATGAGACTTAATGGTAAGAAGACCGGGATTCTTGGTGATCTTGCTGTATTTAAGGGTTACGTCATTGCCGTCCTTATCCTTGATTACAACGCTTGCAATCTCGGTTGTAAGGTTGGTGCATACATTGGTGGAAGCACCGCTGAAAGTAACTTCTATTGTGTCACCTTCGGCAAGAGTTCCGGTAAGCTCGTATTCAGCGGGCTTATGCTCCTTGCCGTCGTATTCGACAACAATGTCTTTGGGTTTAATGGTGAGCTCACCACGGTTAACAGCGGGAGCAGTGTAAGCTATGATGTTCATGCTTCCGTCAACGGAAGTGATTTTGTAGTTTGCAGTAACATCTTCAGCAGGATTGCTGTCTTTAACGCTGATAGTAACGGTGTTGCCGCCGATAGAGGTCTTTACAGCACCGCCGGTCTTGCCGCTGCCGGTTACCTGTACGCCGGAGATAACGTGGTTTTCAAGCAGGCCGTCAACTTTATAGCCGTTTGTGAAGCCGTTAGTGTTCTGATCTTTTGCGAAAATCTCCTGATTCTCGGCGGTCTGGTTTACATCACCGCTGAATGCAGTAATGGTGATGTTGCGGGGCATAACATTGATTTCACCCTTGAGGGTGGTTACATTGTATTCTGCGCTTACATCCTTACCGTCTCTTGTAATGGTGAAGCCGGTAATTTCAGATTCAACAGCCTTGGAGGTTACTGCATTTGCAGAACCGCTGAACTGTGCGGTAAGTACATCGCCGTCCTTGAGCTTTTCGGAATCAGCAAGGTATTCCCAATTGGAAGCGGTCTGATCCTGGCCATTATACTCGACATTTACATTTGCGGGCTTAATGGAAAGATTGATTTTAGCAACAGGAGGAGCGGGGATAACGTAGGGAACAAGTGCGGATTCAGCAAAAACAACATTGTATTTGTCTGCTGCATCAGCAACAGCGTTGCCGTTTGCATCTTTTATTACGTATTCACCGGTGATTACGGTATATACGCAATCTGTATTATCGGCATTGTTCTTGTGCTGTACAGTATAAGTGAAGCTGCCGTTTGCAGGCTCAAGAGTGAAGCCTTTTTCAAGACCCTGTACATCGAATGCCTGATCTGCGACAAAATCAGTCTTTTCATCGTTGAGCTTGGGGGCATTGGGGGTAACGGTTACGTTCAGCTTCTCGACGGGAGTAGCAGCGTTAACGGTAAGAGTACCATCGGTAACAACCTTGCTTACTTTGTTCTCGGAAAGATTTTCACCGTTCAGAGCAACATTAAAGCTCATGCTTATAGCGTAGCTCTCGCCGGCAGCAATGCTGTCATTAGCAACTGCGTTTCCGTCTTTGCTGAGAGCATAGCTGACATCAGTGAGGCTTAATCCCTCAGGCAGCTCGCCGACGGTGTAATTGAAGTTAAGCTCATCACCGAGGTTTACGGTGAGGTCGTTAACTGTAACATTGATCATGTAATGCTCTTCGGGAGCGGGAACTTCTGCAACCTCGATGTTAGGGGTGAGAACGCAGCTGATATATGCGGGAATGCGGTCACCGGGGTTCAGGCTCATCTTTAAGCCGTTCTTATAGGTAAGAGTCCAGTCGATGAAAGTCTCGTTTGCAGCAAGCTCAGGAGCCTCAGGAGCGGTCATGTCGCCCATAGCTTCAAACTCAGGCTCATTACCGATCTTAACGGTAACGGATTCCTCACTGTCAATACGGGCAAGCTCGACTTCAAGAGTGAAATCGTTTACGCTTTCATCTGTGCCGGCAAGAGAGTAATCAAACTTACCGTCGATGTACAGATCCTTGGTATCGAGAATAATATCGCCGGTTTCAGGATCAACAGAAGCCAGAGTGAGGAGATTCTCGGTTACATCAGCAGGCTGAGCGCTGTCGTGCATATAGAGCTTGGAGATGTAGTAATCTGCAGGAACGGTTATAGCGATAACTTCGCTTCCGGTTACAGTAACAGGAGCGGAGAAAACGCTATCATCGAACTTTACGGAGAAAGCTTCAAGGCCGGCAATTCCGGACTCGAAGTTGATCTCTCGTACTTCGCCGCTTTGGGGAAGCTCTTCGAGATTATCCTGCTGCTGAACCTGCTCTGCGGTCAGTTCAGCTGAATATTTGGCACTGAGTGTCGGGCCGACCGGGTCATTAACTGCACCGGCCATAGGCACTGCCAGCTGAAATACGAAGATCAGAGCAAACAGAAAGCTTATTAAAACTTTGCTTCTCTTTTTAATCATTTTATTTCACCTCATGAATAATGTTGTTTATACTTTGAGCAGAAGCCGAATTCGTAACCTTTATTTACTAATTTGAAACTTCTTACATGATAAGTATAAATTAGAATATTTGAAAAATCAAGGTTTTGAAATCTAAAATCTTCTTAAGAAATATTTATATAGTATGCTGGGAGCTTAATTGATAGGAACGAGTCTGCCCTGAACTACAAAACGAGCATCTTCGTATTCATATGTGCAGGTGGAAAGCGTAACGATATGGTCATCGACTTCCGGAGTAACATTAGCTTTGAATGCAGACTGAGAAACCATCTTCTTGAGATATTCGGCGTATGCAGGCTGAGAGCTGAAATTCATGGTATAAGTATCAGAATCAGCATCGGTTATGTATGCTGCGAAAACTTCTATTCTGTAATTCTGTTCAGGGGTGTTCAGATACAGAAAAGGATGAGCATCATAGTATTCCTGTCTGTCATAGTTACGAATACTTGCAAACATTGAACCGTCGTGCATATTGTGGCCATAGATAAGAGTGTTCTGAGAGGAAAAATCATCCTCATTAAGGCAGTCAATAAAAAGTGTGCCGCTGGAGTTATAATTTCCGTCAATCATGCGGCGCAGATAGAAGAAGTTGTCCTCGCCGTGAACTATCGGGTAGTCAATAACGGTGTCGGGGCCGTAAATCCAGGCGACAATGTCTTCACAGGCGGTTTTAAGTGCATTGAAGTCAACGGAAACAGGGGAAGTCTCTTCTTTGCTGAGAGGATCAACAACCTCGGCCGGTTCGCCGGATTCGTTCTTCTCACCTTTACTGACGAACTGATCACTAAGGTTTGAGTAAGCTTTTTCTGCAACTTTGTATTCGTGCAGGGTCGAATAAATTTTGTAGCCGCTGAATGCAAATATGCAAACAAACAGACCGCATAATATGCCTAAAAAAACTTTGACAGATTTTTTCACTGCATATGCCTCCTTGATCTTTCAAAAAATTAGCTATTAAATTATACAACATATAATGTAGAAATGGAACTAAAGAAATATAAAGTTTATACTTTAGTTACTGATAGGATAGACGGAAAGGGGAGGAGAAAGTTCCGGACAAAAAGAAAAAGCATCCGGAAGAACCGAATGCTTTTTGGAGGCGCCACCCAGATTTGAACTGGGGAATCGCGGATTTGCAGTCCACTGCCTTACCACTTGGCTATGGCGCCATATAAGATTTGCGGGTGATTAACCCGCAAATCTGTTTTTTATGGAGCGGGCGACGAGGCTCGAACTCGCTACCTCCACCTTGGCAAGGTGGCGCTCTACCGGATGAGCTACGCCCGCATATACCTTTACAAAAATGTAAATGGTGCCTCCGGTCGGAATCGAACCAACGACACGCGGATTTTCAATCCGCTGCTCTACCTACTGAGCTACAGAGGCTTATTAAAGAAAAGTGCTTGGTGGGAACTATTGGACTCGAACCAATGACCCCCTGCTTGTAAGGCAGGTGCTCTAACCAGCTGAGCTAAGCTCCCGTGCGACAGCTTGTTCATAATACAAGATGAATCGCATTTTGTCAATACTTTTTTAAAAAATTTTTAATTATTTTTTTCTGGATTCCAGAATTTTCTGTAAATCCAATGGTTTGAAGGTATAGTCCGCATCGCAGAACTGGCACTTAACAGAGATATCTTTATTGTCTGCAATCATTTCTTCAAGGTCGGACTGGTCAATTACAGTCAGAGCCTGAGCAACACGCTCTCTTGAGCAGTAGCAGCGATAGGCAACTTCGCTCTCTCCGACTATATGATGCTCAAGTCCCTTTAAGACCTGATTGAAAACAGCGTCAACTCCGTCCTCACTTAAAATAGTGGTGAGCTGATCCATCATGAAAATATTATCTTCGAGTTTATCAATCAGACCGTCAGGAGCGCCGGGCATAAGCTGGACTATAAAACCGCCGGCTGCTTTTATACTGTAATCAGTATCAACAAGTACACCCAGAGCACAGGCAGAGGGAACCTGCTCGCTTTCAAGAAGATAAGCAGTTACATCTTCTGCAATTTCACCGCTTCTAAGCTCGGTAGAGCCGATGTAAGGCTCCTTGAGGCCGATATCACGGCTTACAGTAAGCATACCGTCCCTGCCGACAGCAGCGCCTACATTGAGCTTGCCGTCTGCTCTAAGGGGCAGATCAACTGTGGGGTCCTCAACGTATCCACGTACATTGCCTTCGCAGTCTGAAACTGCAACGATACTTCCGACAGGACCGCCGCCGTTTATTCTTATTGTAAGAGTGGCCTGTTCTTCCTTCATCATGTTGCCCATGATAGAAGCTGCGCAAAGGGTTCTTCCGAGAGCAGCGGCAGCAGTAGGTGCGCATCTGTGGATATCACAGGCTCTCTGAACAATGTCCTTTGCTTCAACAGCTGCCATTTTTATGAAGCCGTCTCCGGCTGTGGCACGAATAATTTTACCCATATTTCAGCCTTCCAACAAAAATATTAAAATCATAAATGACGTCTGGCAGATATGAAAAGTCTGCCTGCATCTCCCTGAGGACAATCAGATATAAGTCTTACATCATCAAATCCGGATTCTTTAAGCAGAGTTTCCAGAGCAGCAGGAGAGTGGGCATATTCTATATGTTCCTCTTTGCTCCTGCGCCAGAGTTCGTTTTCTCTGGTGAAGATGTCCATGCCGTAAAAAATAGCATTTATCTCTTCGTCAAACTCAGCTCTCCACAGGCAGAGCAGATCATCGTTTTCGTCTACAAACGCCTGTGAATCCAAAGATTTGAGCCAATCCGGCAGCCTTATGTCAAAAATAAAAAGTCCTCCGGGGCGAATAAATAAATTAAGCCTCCGGAATACTTCTTTAAGGTCCTCGAAAGGAATATAATTCATACCGTCCAGTGAGCAGTATGCAGCATCAACCGTACCGTACAGATCAAGTTCAGCTGCATCCTGACAGAGCAGGAGCGGTGGAACAGACAGTTCCGCTGATTTTTCTCTGGCCTCCATGAGCATCTCATAGGAGCTGTCAACTCCTATAAGCTCATAGCCTCTGCGGCACATTTCGGCTGTCAGAGTGCCTGTACCGCAGCATAAGTCCAGAAGAAGGCGGAATTCACCGCCTGAGCGGCGGAATTCCGCCTCGTAAAAATCTGCGAACTGCTCGTAGCACACATCACCTGTGAGACTGTCATACCACTGAGCGAGAGTTCCGTAGCAGCTCACTTAGTCATTCTCCTTTAAACGCTGGAAAACGACTTCATATCCGCCCTTGCCGTACTGAAGGGAACGGTTAACACGGCTGATGGTGGCGCTGGATGCACCGGTCTCAGCGAGAATATCGTTGTAAATCATACCGTCATTAAGGCATGATGCAACCTGATAGCGCTGCTCCATAGCCATGAGCTCTGAAACGGTGCACAGATCATCAAAGAAGTTCATGCACTCATCCATGGATTTCAGAGAAAGTATGGCTTTATAAAGATTCTCATTGCGGGGTTTCTTAGGGAGCTTGTTCATAATTACCTCCTAATAGTTTATAACTGTATTATTCTGGCTCTCCTATGTTACATCACTACAGAACAAATGTAAACAGCTAAAGTGAAATTATCTTGAAATTTTAAAATTATACATAAAAATTTTCTTGCCTAAAGAACTCTGTGCATATATAATATGAGCATAAAATAAAGAAAGGAAATCGCTATGATTGAGATTGGCGGATTTGTGGTAAATATGTTGGCAGTTTGGCTGGTTCTTATAGTTGTTTTTCTGATTCTGGAGGCCGCAATACCCGGACTTACCTCTATTTGGTTTGCACTCGGCTCCCTTGCAGCACTGGTTGCTGCGGCTGTGGGCGCACCGCTGTGGCTTCAGGTGCTCTGGTTCTTTGTTGTGTCCATAGCGGCACTTGCCTTTACAAGACCTCTTGTGAAGAAATACATAAATTCCAAGGTGCAGCCTACAAATGCAGATATGATGATAGGCAGGGAATGTATCGCCACAGAGAAAATTGATAACCTTATGGGTACCGGCGCTGCCAGTATTGACGGTAAAGAGTGGACCGCCCGTATGGAAAGCGACGATATAAAGGCTGAAGTCGGAGATCGTCTGAAAATTTTAAAAATTGAAGGCGTTAAAATTATTGTAAGACCCGAAAAATAATTAAGACCCGTAAAAAATAAACTATGACAAGGAGAAATTGAGATTATGGGACCTATTATTAGTGGCATAATTGTTGGATTACTGATAGTTATTATACTTATCAGAAATATCCGCGTAGTACAGCAGGCAAAGGCCTTCGTAATTGAGCGTCTTGGTGTTTACAAAACCACATGGAATGTTGGTTTGCACTTTAAGATGCCCTTTTTCGAAAAGGTTGCAAAGGTTGTCTCCCTGAAAGAACAGGTTGCTGACTTCCCGCCTCAGCCCGTTATCACTAAGGATAACGTAACTATGCAGATAGATACAGTTATCTATTTCCAGATTACAGATCCTAAGATGTACACTTACGGCATTGAGCAGCCCATGGTAGCTATTGAAAATCTGGCTGCAACCACTCTGCGTAATATTATCGGTGATCTGGAGCTTGACCAGTGCCTTACCAGCCGTGATATCATCAACACCAAGATGCGCTCCATCCTTGATGTTGCAACCGACCCCTGGGGCATTAAGGTTAACCGAGTAGAGCTCAAGAACATTCTGCCTCCTAAGGAGATTCAGAATGCAATGGAGAAGCAGATGAAGGCAGAGCGTGAACGCCGTGAAGCCATTCTCCGTGCAGAAGGTGAAAAGCGCAGTGCAATCCTTGAAGCAGAAGGTGAAAGAGAATCTGCAATTCTCCGTGCCGATGCTAAAAAGCAGCAGGAAATTCTGGAAGCTGAAGGTAAAGCTCAGGCTATCCTGAAGGTTCAGGAGGCTACTGCTGAAGGTATCAAGCTCATCAATGATGCAATGCCCAGCGATTCTGTAATTAAAATTAAGGCTCTTGAGGCATTCGCAGCTGCTGCAAACGGCAGAGCTACAAAGATTATTATTCCCAGTGAAATTCAGGGCCTTGCAGGTCTTGCAGAAGGACTTGTCCAGTCCGTCACAAAGGTTAACGAGGAAGAATAATACAGAAAGTTTAATCAGGCGGCTTCGTGCCGCCTGATTTTTTATAGGTGCAAATATGGAAAAAGTAAACCTTTTTTTGAAAAAACATGGTATGCTGCCCGAAAATACTGATCCGGCTGCGGAAGCGCCCAAAATGGCGGAAGAAATGAAAAAAGGCTTGAGAGGGGAGAAATGCTCACTCCCTATGATTCCAACATATCTTGGCAGAGCTGATAAAATAGGCAGCGGCAGGTCGGCTGCGGTTGTTGATGCAGGCGGCACGAATTTCCGTTCGGCGCTTGTGAGCTTTACAGGAGACGGATATAAGGTTGAGCATTTGAAAAAGACAAAAATGCCCGGAACTGCTGAACCGGCAGAATGGGATGAGTTCATATCTTTTGCAGCAGATGAGATAATGCCACTGATGGATTATACTGACTGTATAGGCTTCTGCTTTTCTTATTCCGCAGATATTACCCCGGAAATTGACGGCAGAGTCAGGAGTATAGATAAAGAAGTTGTTCTAAAAAACTCGGAAGGGAAGCTTGTGGGCAAATCGCTGAACGATGAGCTAAACCGCAGGGGAGTGCATGGCAGGAAAATAGTTGTTATCAATGACACGGCGGCGGTTATGCTGGGCGGTGCGGCTGTACTGGACGGCGGAAAATACGAGGATTTTATAGCTCAGGTCAGCGGTACCGGTACAAATACCTGCTGTGCTGTTGCAGAAAAAGATATTACCAAGTTGGAATTAGGTTCTGATAGACCCATGATAATAAATACCGAATCCGGAATGTATGATGGTCTGCCTATGGGTGACTTTGATAAAGCGCTGGACAGTGCAAGCCTTAATCCGGGTCTTAAACATTTTGAGAAGATGACAGCGGGAGTTTACCTTGGCAGTCTTTGCAGCCTGATGCTTGAAGCCGCCTGCGAGGAAGGCTTAATATGCAATGAAACATTAAATGTTCTTCAAAAGGTCGAAAAACCTGACGGAGCAGTGCTTGATGCGTGGTCTTGCGGAGAGAGGCTTGAGGAAGTGCCTGACTGTGACAAAGAAACTGTGCAGCTCATAAGCAGGGCTCTTTTCTGCCGCTCAGCAAGGTTCATGTGTACAAATCTGGGCGCACTTATGCTTCTGAACGGCACAGGCAGAAATCCGGAAAAGCCGGTGTGTATCTGCGCAGAGGGCTCCCTTGTGCAGAAGAGCAGAGTGTACAGACCTGAGCTTGAAAGACTTATAGATAAATACCTGAAGGAAAAACTGGGTCTTAACGCAGTTTTGCTGCCTGTGGAGGAAAGCACTTTGCCCGGTTCAGCGGCAGCCGCAATTCTGAACTGCTGAGCTTTCTGTGGTCGATTTACAGATGCTTAGAGTTTAAAAATTACACTGAAAATACTTATGTAAACCTGAGATGTGATCTCAGGTTTATTTTTTATCCTTTGATTTAAATACGATGGATACTAAAAGAGCGAAAAACATTGCAGCACAGATACCGCCCGCAGCAGCCGTAAATCCGCCGGTGAAGGCTCCGAGAAATCCCTGCTCAGATACGGCCTTCCTGACACCTTTTGCAAGAAGGTTGCCGAAGCCGGTGAGAGGAACTGATGCGCCGGATGCAGCAAAGTCCACCAGCGGCTGATAAATTCCCAAGGCCCCCAGCACAACGCCTGCAACGACGTAGCAGCTGAGAATTTTAGCAGGAGTGAGCTTAGTGTAGTCAATAAGCAGCTGAGCAATCAAGCACAGAGCACCGCCTACCAGAAAGACTTTCAGATACTCAATAAACATATTCATTTATGCGCCCTCCATCTCGATTGAGACTGCGTGACAGATACCGGGAATACTTCCGCCCTGCATAGAGCTTGTGGGAGACATGAGAGCACCTGTGGCGGCAAAAAGGATTTTCTTCCATATTCCTTTTTCGAGGCAGTCCAGAATATGACCGCAGAGCACAGAAGCGCAGCAGCCTGCGCCGGAACCTCCTGCGTTTACCTGCTGAGCAAGTCTGTCGTAAATCAGAACACCGCAGTCCATATATTCCGGACCGAGAGTAACCCCGTCTTTCTTGAACAAATCCTGCACTATATCTCTGCCGAGTATGCCTAAGTCACCGGTGAATATGGCGTCGTAGTAATTGGGGGTTCTGCCGGTGTCATTGAAGTGGGCTTTAAGTGTTTCGTATGCAGCAGGAGCCATTGCAGCGCCCATGTTATTGGCATCAGTAATGCCGGCGTCTACTATAAAACCTGTTGTTACGTTCGTGATTTGCGGCCCTGAGCCTGACGAGGAGATTATGGCAGAACCTGCACCGGTAACAGTCCACTGTGATGACGGAGCACGCAATGCGCCGTATTCAAGAGGAAAACGGAACTGCCTTTCAGCCGAGCAGAAATGTGAGCCTGTAATTGCACAGATATTTTCGCCGAAGCCGCCGTCTACAAGCATTGCGCCCAGTGACAGTGCTTCTGCCATTGTAGAACAGGCTCCGTACAGCCCGAAGTATGGAAGTCCGCTGTCTTTAAAAGCAAAAGACGAACTTATGCATTGGGAGAGCAAATCTCCTGCAAATACATAATCCAGTTCAGAGGGAGCAAGTCGGCCTTTATCACAGGCAAGTGTAAAACACTGCTTGAGCATATGACTTTCGGCCTTTTCCCAGCTTTCTTCACCGAAGTATGAGTCCTCTGAAATGAGATCGAAACAGTTTTTTAAAGGTCCCTGCCCCTCTTTTTTGCCGGCAACAGCTGCGTGAGCTTTTATAACGGGAGCAGATAGCAGCTGTATAGTCTGTCTGCCTTTTCTTTTCAGCATATTAAAAATCCTTTCTGAATAAGATTTTATTCTATTATTTCCATAAAATAAAAAAATACCCGTAAGATTTAAACTTACGGGTATTAGAAAAACTTTTATTCAGAAAATTGTATCAGCTTATTTTCAGCTGTTCCCAAAGGCTTACAAGGTAGATAAGATTTTCAGAGTCCAGATTTTTAAAAGAAAATTTGTTGTATAGTTCGCTGAAATTGTCAATTCCTGGATACAGAATAGACATTGCCTCTTCGCCCATATCTTCTGCGTATCCCGGATCGTTATAAACTATCGAATTAGGGGAAGCGTAGCAGATATATTCTGCGTTAGCGATAGCCGGCTCAGGAGAGAGCATATAATTTATAAAAATCTCTGCAAGCTCCTTGTTCTGACAGCATGAGGGAATACATATGGCATCTATGAAATAATTTGTACGCTCGGGATAATAGAACTGTAAATCTACATTGGGAGCCTGATTTTCCTGAATGGTGAAATAGTCACCGGCGTAGTAGGCTGCAATAGCGGCTTCACCGGATTCCATCATATTGAAAACCTCGTCCATTACAAAGCTCTTAACAAGAGGGAACTGCTTTTTCATTTCCATAAGAGCAATTTCCCAGCTTGAGTGGTCGGTATCATTTACATCCAGTCCAAGCTTATACTGAGCGGTTGCAAACGCATCTCTGGGGTTATTGAACTGGAGTATATTGCCTGCATATTTTTCGTTCCACATCAGCTCCCAGCCGTGAGCATCCTCAGGAGCAACCTTGTTTGCATCATAGATGATACCTACAACGCCGTAGGTGTAGGGAATGGAATAAAGGTTCTCAGGATCGTAATAAAGTCCACGGAAGCTGTCAAGGATGTTGGAGTAATTGGGAATATTATCGAAATTCAGCGGCAGGAGCATATTCTCACTGCGCATACGTTCAACCATATAATCAGACGGGAAGATAACATCATAGCTCACAGCACCGCTGGAAAGCTTATTGTACATATCTTCATTACTGGAGAATGTATCGTAATTTACCTTGACCTTCTGGCCGTAATTCGCATAATACCACTTTTCAAATTCTTTTATGGTATCAAAAGAACCTTCGGAGCCGTCTGAGATGTACTCACCCCAGTTGTAAACATTCAGTGTCAGACCTGAGCTGACACTTGAACCGCATCCGCTGAGAACAAGACTGCACAGAAGAATGGCTGATGCAATAAGTGACAGAATTTTTTTCATTATACCTTCTCCTCAAGCTTTCTAAGTTTTTTCTGCTTTCTGGCTTCTTTCATACTGCGGCTGCTGTCGCTGTCACTCAGATTTGAAATGAGCAGTAAAGCAAGAATTACAAAGAAAATAAGAGTTGCCAAAGCATACATTTTCGGGGTAACAGTTTTCTTGGTCATATTGTAGATTCTGATAGGCAGAGTCTGGAAACCGTTGCCGGTGGTGAAATAGCTGATTACAAAGTCATCAAGGGACAGTGTGAAGGCCATAATCATGCCGGTGATGATGCCGGGGAAAATTTCAGGAATAACAACTTTAGTGAATGCCCTGAAAGGTGTGCATCCCAGATCCATTGCGGCTTCCGGCATAGATTTATCCATCTGCTGAAGCTTGGGAAGAACCTGCATTATAACGTAGGGGAGACAGAATGTGATATGAGCAATAAGCAGAGTTGCGAAGTTAAGACTGGTTGCGGCACCAAACAGGCGGCCGACGAACACGAACATAAGCATGAGGGAGATACCGGTTATAATATCGGGGTTAATCATGGGAATGTCGGTTACGGTGTTGAGTGTAACTCGCAGATATTTGTTTCGTACCTTGGTTATGCCCACTGCCGCTGCGGTTCCCATGATGGTTGCGATGGCAGAGGCGCAAAGAGCAAGAACCAGAGTATTCTGAAGAGTTTTTAAAGTCGCAGTATCATGAAACAGCTCTTTATACCAGTAAAAAGAAAAACCGGAAAAAACAGACAGGCTTTTTGACTCATTAAAGGAAAAGACAATCAGAACCAGAATGGGAGCAAAAAGGAAGATCATAATAAGTGCGGTATAGATTTTTGAAGAAGTTTTCATGCTTTTCCCTCCTTATGCAACCAGAGTTTTCTTGTTGGCGTAATTCTGCATAAACACCATTGCCACCAGCAGAATTACCATCAGTACAAATGCAATAGCTGCTGCAAAATGCAGGTTGTTTGCTGAATACTGTGCCTCAATGGCATCACCGATAAGATAGAACTTGCCGTAGCCCAGCTTCTGAGAGATGTAGAAGGTGCTTATGGATGGGATGAGAACCATTGTTATACCGGAGATTACACCGGGAAGGCTCAGCGGCCATATAACACGCCTGAGAACACCGGCACCGTTGCAGCCCAGATCCTTTGCGGCTTCAATCAGACGGTTGTCCATCTTAGCCATAATTGAGTATATGGGAAGGATCATGTAGGGGAAATAATCATATACCATGCCGATAACAACGGCGGCTTCTGTACCTATGATGTGTACAGGAGATATACCGAAGAAATCAAGAATACCGTTCAATATTCCGGCATCCTGCAAAATTGTCATCCATGCATAGGTGCGGATGAGGAAGTTCATCCACATGGGAATCATGATGAGCGTTACGATAATTTTCTGGGTTTTAGCGCTTGCTCTGGAAATGATATAGGCAAAGGGATAACCCAGAAGAAGGCAGATAAATGTTGAGATAAGAGCAAGCTTAAGAGAACGCCAGAAGATTACAAGATAGGTGTGAACTTCTTTGTATGTTCCGTCCGGATTCAGAATACTGGTAGTTGCGTTAAAGAAACGACCTACATTATCCAGTGTAAAGTTGAAATCCGAGTCCGTGAAAGCATAATATGCCACGAAAAGCAAAGGCACAACAATAAAAAGAAAAGCCCATGATGAATAGGGAATCAGCGTAAGCCGCTTTACGAAGCGGTCCTTTTTAAAAATCGAATTACTGCGTTTCATTCATCAAGCTCCATTTCTGCATCGGAGAGCTCCTCCAGCTCGTTGGAGAAAGAGGAATAGTCGCCGAACATACCGGAGTACTGGGATTTGTGCATGATATGAATTGCATCAGGTTCGATATAAAGACCAATGTGCTCATCTACATCAACAAAATCAGTAGTCTGAATCATCCATTTGAAACCGTTGATATCAACGATAATTTCATAGTGAACACCGAGGAAGGTAACAGAGGTGACGACACCTTTAAGCATACCTTTTTCTTCGGGGACAATGTCCACGTCCTCCGGTCTAACCACGACGTCAACAGGTTCTTTCTTCTTGAAGCCGTAGTCAACACAGTCAAATACATGACTGGAGAAGCTGACCTTTTTGTCCTCAAGCATGATACCGTCAACAATGTTGCTTTCACCGATAAAGTCGGCAACAAAAGCGTTTTCAGGCTCGTTGTAGATGTCGATAGGAGTGCCGATCTGCTGTATACGGCCCTCAGCCATAACAACGACGGTATCAGACATTGAAAGAGCTTCTTCCTGATCGTGAGTGACGAAAATAAAGGTGATTCCTGTGGCTTTCTGAATCTTTTTAAGCTCCTGCTGCATATCCTTGCGAAGCTTGAGGTCCAGAGCGGCAAGAGGCTCATCAAGAAGCAGAACCTTAGGATTGCTGACAAGAGCTCTTGCGATTGCAACACGCTGCTGCTGACCGCCGGAAAGACTGGTTACACTTCTGTGTTCAAAACCGGTTAAAGCAACCAGCTTGAGCATTTCGGTGACCTTCTCATCAATCTCAGCCTTTTTAACTTTCTTTTCTCTGAGAGGAAAAGCTATGTTTTCGTACACGTTCAGGTGAGGAAAAAGAGCGTAGCGCTGGAAAACTGTGTTAATATTGCGCTTATAGGGAGGAAGATCATTTATGTTTTCCCCCATAAAAATAACATCACCCTTGTCCGCTGATTCAAAACCGCCGATTATTCTGAGTGTGGTGGTTTTTCCGCAGCCGGACGGACCGAGCAGAGTTAAAAACTCATTATCATAAATATCCAGATCTATATTATCCAGAACAACTTCGCCGTCGAATGATTTGCTGACACCTTTCAGCTCGATTATTTTTTTCATTCCCATACTTTACCCCCAAATAAAAAAAGTGACGTATACATAAGCATACGTCACCTTGATAAATCGTTAAAACACCCGCCATTACACGCGGACGAAAACTAATGGATTCAGAGTCTATATAGCAAAGATACTTTTACTACTCTTATTGACCATTTCACAAGTCTGTATGCTTTGTAAGCATCGGTTTATAGTTACCAACTTATAAAACTTGAGCTTCTAACTCAATCAATAAGGCAACAGAAGTTGCCACCGCATCTGCGGTCACTCGGTTAAAAAACCGCCATCCTGCTTCGGATAAACTCATATCCAATTGAGACGCCTAATTTTAGCAACTTTTTTGCTGCGTGTCAATAGTGAATAAAAAAATTATACATTAACGTCGAATTCAGTAGCTGAGCGACCAGAGAAACAGACCCTGAGCGGGCGCTGTGGGGCCGGAATTGGCTCTGTCCATGGAAAGCAGCGCTTGTTTAAGGGAGTCTGCACTTCTTTTTCCCAGACCGACTTCAATCAGGCTTCCGACTATTATTCTAACCATATTATATAAAAATCCGTTTCCGGTAAGTGCAATTTCAAGAACATTGCCGTTTTGCGTGAAATCTATACTTCTCAGCTCACGGACAGCGGATTTTTTCATGTGCCTGTTTGAACAGAAAGCGGAAAAATCATGCCTGCCGATAATAAGCGCTGCGGCTTTTTCCATTTCGGGAACATTAAGCGGTTCCGACATAGTATAGGTATAGCCCCGTTCAAAGACATTGGGAGAAGTGCTGTTCCAGATGCGGTAAACGTAGGTCTTTTCTTTACAGCTGAGCCTTGCATGAAAGCGGGGTTCGGCATATTCCAGAGAGAGTGCGCCGATGTCATCAGGAAGATACCTGCGTATAAGGTTCAGCAGCTGCTCAGGTGAAAGGGATGTCTCTGCACGGAATGAGCATACCTGAGCACGGGCATGAACGCCTGCGTCAGTCCGTCCGCTGCCGGCAACTTCTATATCCTGCGCCAGAATTCTGGATAAAAGTGACTCGATTTTAGCCTGTATTGTGTTTCCTGTATTGCCTTGCTTCTGCCAGCCGTGATAACGCCTGCCGTCATAGCATAAAGTGAGCTTAAAGTTTTGCATTTTCATATAAAAATCATATAAATCCTTTTACAATTTAATTAGAAAAACATTGACACCGGGTTACAGCTTCATTATAATATTTAACTAACATACCAGTCAAGCCCTGAACGATACTGCGTAATTCTGACAATAAATAAAATATTAGTCTTTTGAAAAAATTGTGGAAAATGTACATTTATGGCAACTAATTTACTTTTTGCTAATGTAAATTAGTGAATTATTCTTTGTTGAAGAAACGGGCATGATATGATAAAATTTTATATATGTAAAGTTACTCATTTGAAAGTTAGGAGTGATTAAATGTTTACACATTCTTATAAGGAAAAATATTTCCTGCCGAAGGATGTTCAGGATGTACTTACAAAAGCAAAGGTTCTCTGCTTCCCTGAAACTAAAGCTCAGTTGGTGGAAATGTGCTTCGGACCGACTCACAGCTCCCGCTATGATGTAACGTATCCGATTTCCGGTAAAGGAACATATAAAGCCGCAGAAGTCGTTCGCTGCAAGAACGGCCCGGTAGTAAACTACATGGAGGACTATATGCGCCGCCGTGATCCTGACTGTATGCGTATAGGTGATGATCTTCCTACCGATAAACCCAGATTTAAGGATGTTTACGGCTATGATTTTGCAGATTTGAGAAAGGAGACTCTGGACTGGCTGTCTGAACAGAGCCTGATTATTCTTCCTTTCCGTGCCGGCGGTAAATACTACGGTTACGACAGCCTTATGATCTGCCCCATGAATGCTGCATTTTTTGCACTCTCCATTGCAAATATGCAGGGATTTGTAAGCGTGTGTGATGTAGAGCCCGGCTTCAAGCCCAGAGCGATTATCTACGTTGCACCTCCTTTCCGCTATACTCATTTCAAAGGTAAACAGGTGGTTGTCCACAACAGAAGTGAGGAGCTTCACGAGGTGTTCTCCTACAACTTGTATCCCGGTCCCTCCGCAAAGAAGGGTGTTTTCTCCATCCTGCTTGATATCGGCGAGCATGAGGGCTGGATTACAAACCATGCTTCTGCTGCAATGGTTGAATCTCCTTACGAAAATGAAGTTGTATTCATGCATGAGGGTGCTTCCGGCGGCGGCAAGAGCGAAATGCTGGAGGAAATTCATAAGGAAGACGGAAAAATCCTTATTGCTACTCATACAATTACCGGTGAAAAATATTACCTGAACTTCGGTGAAAGCTGTAAAATTCACCCCATTGCAGACGATATGGTTATGACCAGAACAGATCTGCAGAACGATTCAAAGCGTCTGGTAATTGCAGATGCAGAGGACGGCTGGTTCCTTCGTATGGATGGCGATACAAGCTATGGCAAGAACCCTGAGTACGAGAAGATCAGTATTCACCCCTCTGAGCCTCTGGAGTTCTTCAATATGGATGGTGTGCCCGGTGCAACCTGCCTTATCTGGGAGCATATTAAGGATTCAGACGGCAAGCCCTGCTCAAACCCCAGAGTAATTATTCCCCGCAACATGATTACGGATATTATTCCCGGCAATGAGCCTCAGGAAGTTAACGTCCGTTCATTCGGCGTGCGTATGCCGCCTTCCACCGCTGAAAACCCCAGCTACGGTGTAATGGGACTTATGCAGTTTGTGCCTGCATCTATTGCATGGCTGTGGAGACTTGTTTCTCCCCGTGGATTTAAGAATCCCTCTATTGCAGATACCGGCGGAAGTGAGCTCAAGAGCGAGGGTGTAGGTTCCTACTGGCCCTTCTCTACCGGCAAAAAGGTAACTCAGGCCAATATGCTGCTCAAGCAGATAATGGATACCCCCAAGACCATGAATATTCTGATACCCAACCAGCACATCGGTGCTTATCATGTGGGCTTCATGGGCGAGTGGATTACAAGAGAGTATCTGGCAAGACGTGGCGGCAGAATCAAGACCAAACATCTGGTACCTGCCCGCTGCCCGCTGTTCGGCTATTCACTTGATGAGATGAAGCTGGATGGACAGTATGTCCGCCAGACCTTCCTGCGCCCTGAGATGCAGTCTAAGCTTGGTCTTGAAGGCTATGATGCCGGTGCAAAGATTCTCACCGACTACTTCAAGAAGGAAATCGTACAGTTTATGACTGACGACCTTGATCCTCTGGGCAGACAGATTATTGAGCTTTGCCTGAATGATGCTCCTCTTGAGGAATATGTAAAGCTTACTCCTATGATGTACAAATAATTAGATACAATTACGACTGCGGATTTATTACATCCGCAGTCGATTTTTTGCGTTTTGCCCTTGCTGTTTTTGAAAATTTGCGGTATCATAAATCTAATTGCGTGAAAGGATGTAATCCTATGAAAATAGTTGTTTTAGGCGGCGGACTCAGTACCGAACGCCATGTTTCACTTGTAACCGGCACATCTGTGTGCAAGGCACTCAGAGAACTCGGTCACAAGGCAATTTTTGTTGATATGTTTATGGGCCTTGAAAACTACTCCGGTTCTCTGGAAGATGCTTTCGATGCACCAGACGGTTTCTGCGGCGAGGTCGCCATTGAGACTGTTGCACCTGATATAGAGGCGGTAAAGGCTTCAAGAAAGCTTAAAAGCCCCAGCAGACTGGGCAAAAATGTACTGGAAATCTGCTCGATGGCTGACTGCGTATTTCTCGGCCTCCACGGTCAGGACGGCGAGGACGGCAAGATTCAGGCAGCACTGGATCTGCTTGGCGTACCGTATACCGGCTCAGATCCTCTGAGCAGCGGCATGGCAATGGATAAGGCAGTTGCAAAAAAGATAATGGAAAGCTGCGGCGTGCCCACTCCCAAATGGCAGGAGATAAGCTATTGCGAGAGCGATATTCCGGAGCTTAAAAAGAGTCTTCCTATGCCCTGCGTTGTTAAGGTGGTAGGCGGCGGTTCATCTATCGGTGTTGCTCTGCCTGAAACTGAGGACGAACTGGAGAGCGCTCTGCACGATATTTTAAAGTACGGTAACCGTGTGGTAGTTGAAGAAAAAATTATAGGAAGAGAACTGACTGTTCCTATATTCGACGGAAGATATATGTGCCCGATTGAAATAGTTCCTCCCGAGGGCTCAAGCTTTGACTATGTTGCAAAGTACCAGAGCGGCGCACAGGGCGCACGGGAAATCTGTCCTGCACCTATTACTGAGGACGAAAAGAAAATGCTGGGCGAGTACGCTCTTAAAATTCATAAGGCATTGGGTCTTTCAGTATATTCAAGAGTTGACTTTATGCTGGATAATCAGGGCAGAGCATACTGCCTTGAGGTAAACACCCTGCCCGGTATGACTCCTAACAGCCTTATACCCAAGGCCGCAAAGGTTGAGGGAATGAGCTACGGGGAGCTCTGTGAAAAAATTGTAAACTTGTCTCTTAAAGAGAGAAGAAAAGCCTGAGTTAACAAATTCTTGATATTTTATCCCATCTTTGTGATACAATCAAATATTAGAAAAAATATGTAAAGGTGAGATCATGAGGGAACGCTTTACAAGATTCATGGCCGGCAGAAACGGCAACGACCAACTGAATATATTTTTACTGATTGCGGATATTGTTCTATTGCTTCTTGCAGGAATCTTTGCAAAAAGCATAGGCAGATTTTTGTACCCGCTGGTGTTTGTGGTTCTTGCGTATATGTATTTCAGAATGTTTTCTAGAAATCTTTATAAGCGCAGAGAAGAGAACGCAAAATATCTGAGAACCAAGCTCAAGGTATCAGGTGCGCTGCATCTGCGCCACGAGCGCTGGGTACAGAGAAAGGACTATAAGTTCTTTACCTGCCCCAGCTGCAAGACTACTTTGAGAGTACCCAGAGGTCAGGGTAAAATTAAGATCGTCTGCCGCAAGTGCGGTAATTCATTTATGGGAAAGTCCTGAAATGTTTGGATATCTTACTGCATTTCCGGAGTACCTGACGAAAGAACAGCAGGACAGATACAGAGCCTGCTACTGCGGTCTTTGCCGGAGTCTCAAGGAGCGTCACGGCAATCTGGCCAGAATGACGCTGAATTATGACATGACGTTTCTTGTGCTTCTGGAAAACTCCCTGTATGAGCCGGAGGAACAGAGCGGAGAAGAAACCTGTCCTGCGCATCCCATACAGGCACGGGCATGGTGGAAAAGCGAAGCTACCGATTATGCAGCCGATTTGAATCTGGCTCTTGCATACTATAAATGTATGGATGACTGGAAAGATGACTCGAACGCTCTGGCACTGTCACAGGCAAAGTTAATGGAAGCCGAATTTAAAAAAGTGCAGAAGCTCTATCCGAGACAGTGCGAAGCCATGGAGAAGTCAATTAAGGCGCTGAGTGAACTGGAAGCGGCTAAAATTGAAGATCCGGACGCTGCGGCAGAGACATTCGGTATGCTTATGGCAGAAGCGATGGTGTTCCGTGAGGACAGATGGAGTGATACTCTGCGCAGTATGGGCAGAGCACTGGGCAGATTTATCTATACTGTGGATGCCTGTCTTGATCTCAGCAGTGATACTCTGCATAACAGGTATAATCCTTACAGAAAATACTATGGATTACACGATAACGAAAAAAGGTTCAGAGATATACTTAAAATGACACTGGGCGAATGTCTGGTGCATTTTGACCGACTGCCGCTGGTTTTGGATGTCGATATAATGAAAAATATACTCTGCATAGGCCTTTGGGCTCAATTTAATAAAAAATACAGTGATAGGAAAGGACCCTCAGATGATTCAGGATCCGTATAAAGTTCTTGGCGTTTCTCCCGACGCCTCTGATGAAGAAATAAAAAAGGCATACAGGGAGCTTACAAAAAAATATCATCCGGACCTGAACCCTAATGATCCTGATGCTGCACAGAAAATGAACGATATCAATGCAGCTTACGATCAGATAAAGAATGGCCCTCCTCAGCAGAATTATGGTTCCTACGGCGGCGGCTACGGCGGTCAGTCAGGGCCTTATCAGCAGTATGGCGGAAATACCTATTACGGCTGGGGCAACTGGTCCAGCTGGAACGGAAACCAGTATCAGCAGGCTGAGCGCAGCGAATATGTTGCAGCTAAAAGCTATATCCGCAACGGTATGTACAGAGAGGCACTGAATGCTCTGTCCGGAGTACCCGTTACCGAGCGGGACGGCAGATGGTACTATATGCACGCAGTTGCAAATATGTATATGGGCAACCAGATTGCAGCTCTGGAAGATGCTAAAAAAGCGGTGGACATGGACCCCGGCAATGAGGAATATCATAATCTCCTTGACAGACTTCAGCAGGGCGGAGATTTTTATGATAATTACAGCACGACTTACAGTAAAGGTATTGGATGCGATAACCTGTGTCTGTCACTCTGTGCAATGAATGCTTGCCTCGGCCCCTGCGGATTCAGAATTTGCTGCTGCTGATGGACAGCAATTAACCTGATATTAGAATATGAAATTTTAACAAGAAGCGGCGCAGCTTATGCTGCGCCGCTTCTGCTTTGCGTGAGGGACTATTTAAAAAGCCTGTCAATCTGCTCATCGGTGAACTGCGTGAGTGCAGCAAAGTCAATATTTTGATGATACTGCTGTTCAAGCAGATCGTGCAGCTTCTTTGCTTCGGACATTTTTTTATATGCAAGTTTAAATGTTTCGCTTTCAAGCTCTCTGGCGGTTTCGAGGTCAGGCAGGCTTTCAGATGAAATTTCGGATGAATACAGATAATCGAAATTTATAAAGGTGCAGTTTTTAAATTCCCAGCTGCTGTCTGCAAATGCCAGAGCCCTGTCAGGAAAGATCACTGCTGTAAGTTTCTTCGGGTTAAGAGGTGAGGGGCAGAGAATTGCATTTTCACCATTGGTTTCGGCACAGCTTGCCAGATAGCGGAGAAAAATATCTGGGTTGCAAAAGCCGCTGCGGATTACATAGACAGCTTTGCATAACTTTTCAAACTCGCTGTACAGCCTGTAATCACCTCGGCATCCGATGCAATTTAAAAACCGATATGAAATACTGCCGTTTCGGGCAGAATTTAAGGCGTGGTGCTCTTCGAGAATTCCGTCCAGCGCTTTAAACAGCTCGCAGCTCTTATCAGCGGGTATAGAGTCAGTCAGATAAAACTTTTGCAGCTGCAAAGCGGCGGATAAAAGCTTATAGGCAGAACTGTATTTCTGCTTATATGCCTTGTTATATATACTCACATAATGCTTTTGCGTGCCGCTTAGCTCACCGCTGAAAAATGCACCCAGATCTACATAGTCAGAATTTACGCCGTACAAGTCGGGTTCTCGGACATGAGGATTAGTTCCGTCTACCCATGCCTGATGCAGATGCGGTATATAGACTCCGTCCAGAGAATCCGGATCACCGGAGCAGAGAATATAATGCACGTCATATCCGCAGTCTTCGGCTGATTTACCTATTCGCCTCATTAAGCCGGATTTTCCGCTGCCGGGGCCTCCTTTTATGATGTGCAGAAAATCATCTTCGTCAGGCGGAAATGTGTTGTAAATTGAGTAGAAGCCTGCGGCACTGTTTGATGCTAAAAAATAAGTATAATTCATATAACACTCCTTTTATTCCTTTAATCTATTATATGCAGCTTTTATGAAATCTTTCCGGGATTGACAGCTCCGAAAGGTCAATATATAATTTCAAAAACGGAGGTAAAATATGTACGATATTATTCTTTTTGATTTTGACGGAACCGTTTATGATACTGTTGAGGGTATAACAAAATCGGTTCAGTATGCCCTGAAAAAACAGGGAATAGATGCGCAGCTGGATTCACTCAGGTGCTTTGCAGGCCCGCCGCTGGTGGATATGTTTATGGAAAAATACGGCTTTGACAGACCGACTGCCGAACAGGCGGTTCGGGATTTCAGAGAACGCTATAAGCCTGTCGGTATCTATGAAAGCCATGTATTTCCCGGAATGCCTGAGCTGCTGAAAAAGCTTAAAGATGCCGGAAAGGTTCTGGGCATTGCAACCTCTAAGCCTCAGAATATGGCTGAAGAGCTTCTGGAGAAGGAGGGAATCAAGGGATATTTTGATGCTGTATGCGGAAGTATGCCTGACGGAAATAACAATTCCAAGCGTGAGGTTCTCACGGCAGCACTCGAAAAGCTTAGAAAGAACGATGAAAAAGCGGTTCTTGTAGGCGATACAAAGTATGATGTGGAGGGTGCGCATCAGTGTGCAGTTCCCTGTATTGGCGTAAAGTACGGCTACGCAGCGGAAGGCGAGCTGCAAAGAGCCGGTGCTGATATTATAGCAGATGATATGGATGAGCTGCTGGAAATCCTGCTGAAATAAATTTTTGCGTTGCAAATTAAATATTGAATTTAAAATAAAAAGCGGTGTGACAAAAGTCACATCGCTTTTTGCTGTGTGCTTGAAATTCAGAAACTGAAAGAAGCATTAGATATCAATTATTATAGTTTTAAGCCCCTGCCTTTTGGCGTACAGAATAGTTTTCATTGTGCCGCCGGGAAAACCGTCATAACAGGCGAGGAGCAGAGAAGATTTATCGACCATATAATAATTACGGCGCATCATACAGTCCGGGGTGTAGTTTGTCTGTAAAACCTTGACACTGTCACAGCTGTCTATAAGACTGTTATAGCGCAGACGCTGTGCAAGCGGCCATTTATCAGGCTGGTTTCCGCAGGGAATTGCGGCTTCAAGCTTTACATCAGGATGAATTTTTTTTAGTTTCAGAACCGCCTCTGTAAAATACATATCGCAGCCAATAGCCATGCCGGAGATAAAATATCGGTATCCGCTTTCGTATATACCTTCCAGCCTGTGAAAAATCTCTTCCTTCAGAGCGATACAGCGCTCGTCATTTTCGTTTGCACCCCAGGGAAGCTTTACCGGACGATGACCGGTAAAACAGCAGCTCAGTTCACGTTCATCCATTTAGACACCACCTATGTAATACAGCTTTAAGTGAATTACAGATATTGTAAGCTATAAAAAGACACTTGTCAAAAGAATAATCAGGTGATATAATTTTATTGTCTTCAGGGCAGGGTGTTATTCCCGACCGGCGGTAAAGTCCGCAAGCTTATGCATGAACCGGTGAAATTCCGGTACCGACAGTTAAAGTCTGGATGAGAGAAGATTTTGTTTAATCTGCGCTCATTAGTATATAAATTCTTACCCGAAGACCACTGGTCTTCGGGTTTTGTTTTTTTGGAGGTAATTATGAAAAACCTAGGATTTGTACTGACGTGTCTTGCAATTTTTGCAGCAATTATTGTTGTTGCGGCATTGTTTGAGAAATTTCTCTGTAAAGACCGCAAACCTTTCACAAAGACACATTATATAAGTTATACTGCCGTTTTTTCTGCAATGGCAGGCGTACTGATGCTTATTGAAATCCCCCTGTTCTTTGCACCCGGATTTTATAAGCTTGACCTGAGTGAGATACCGGTACTTATTTGCACCTTCTATCTGGGACCCGTGGCAGGTGTTATATCAGAGCTTCTTAAAATTGCAATTAAGCTCCTTTTAAAGGGAACGACAACCGCTTATGTCGGTGACTTTGCAAACTTCTTTGTAGGCTGCTCAATGGTTTTGCCTGCAAGCATTATCTACCATGCAAAGCCCGGTAAAAAAACCGCTGTATGGGGTATGGTTCTCGGAACAGTGATAATGACAATTTTCGGCAGCATATTTAATGCAGTTTATCTGCTGCCTAAGTTCTCAGAGCTTTTCGGAATGCCTCTGGAAGTGATAGTGGATATGGGCACAAAGGTTAACGGCTCAATTACAAGCATCAGCACACTTGTACTGTTTGCGGTTGTTCCTTTTAATATCTTAAAGGGCGTTATTGTCTCTCTTCTCACCTTCCTGCTTTATAAACGCATATCTCCGCTGCTCCATAAAGCAGATGCAAAGCTTAACAAGCCGGCGAAAAATTAAAGAACAGATTTATAAATCTGCTAAAAACTTTAATACAATAATAACTTGAAATTTTCGGCTCTAACAGGTAAAATATAATCAGCTAGAGTGTTGAAAGGAGCGTTGCCCAATGATAATTACAGTCGGCAGACAGCACGGAAGCAATGGTCGTGATATTGCCAGAGCTTTAGCAGCAGAGCTGGGTTATACCTGCTATGATAAGGAAATCGTAGATCATGCAGCAGAAAATTCCTGCTTCAGTAAGGAAATTTTCGCTTCCAATGATGAAAAACGAGTATCTCCCTATATCTTCCCCACCTCTCACTATATGGGAATGTATGATATGGGAATACATGAGAGCTTCAGGCTCAGTATGCAGGTAGCTTCTGTTCAGTTTGATACTATCCGTAAGCTGGCCGAGCAGGGAAACGGAATATTTGTAGGCCGCTGTGCAGACTATATTCTGAGAAACCGCAAGGACCTGTTTAAGGTGTTCATAATGGCTGATGAGGATTTCCGCATTAAAACTATTATGAAGCGTAAAAACCTCAATGAGGATCAGGCTAAAAAGCTTATAAAGGAAGTTGACAAGGACAGAGCCAGCTATTACAAGTATTATACCGATCAGCTTTGGGGCGATGCAGGTAATTTCGATATTTGCATTAACAGCGGAAAGCTTGGTGTAGACGGTACTGTTCAGGTAATTAAGTCCTGCCTTGAAGCGCTGAAATAAACTGAAAACTTAAAATCAAAGAACCCGGAAGTCTGACTTCCGGGTTCTTTTTAGTTAAAGCTGTCTGAATTTTGCAGAAATAGACTGTCTATACGCTCCCGAAGGGCTTTATGCTCGGGGAAAATCAGTTCAGGATCAGAATCCAGAACCAGAGAAGCTTCATTTTGAGCCTGCTGAAGCACCAGAGTGTCAGCGCCCAGATCGGCAATATGCGTTTCCGGCAGACCCGACTGGCGTGAACCGAAAAAGTCACCGGGGCCACGGAGTCTTAAATCCTCTTCAGAGATTTTAAAACCATCATTTGTTTTACACATGATTTTGAGCCTTGCCTGAGTATCCTCGTTATCGGAATCTGAAACCAGAACGCAGTAGCTTTTAAACTGACCACGACCCACACGCCCACGGAGCTGGTGAAGCTGACTAAGTCCGAAACGCTCTGCGTTTTCGACTATCATCAAAGCGGCATTCGGCACATCTACACCCACCTCAATAACTGTGGTTGCAACCAATATATCAATATCACCAGCGGCAAATGAGGCCATTATGGCATCTTTATCCTTAGGCTTCATTTTGCCGTGTACGCAGGCGGTTTTAAGTTTTGGAAACAGAGCTGAAAGCTCTCTTGCGTGTTCCTCAGCTGACTTTAAATTCATGGGGAGGTCTTCGTTTTCCTCCACCATAGGGCAAACAACGAAAACCTGACGGCCTTCGCCTGTAAGCTTTAAAATAAAGTTATTAAGACGCTGACGGTATGACTCGTCCACAGCAAAAGTACCGACTTTCTGACGCCCCGGAGGAAGCTCATCAATGATCGAGACATCCAGATCGCCATATAGAATAAGGGCCAGAGTTCTGGGAATCGGTGTTGCAGACATAACAAGTACATGAGGGGTTTTACCTTTACCAATCAGCGCTGAGCGCTGGGAAACACCGAAGCGGTGCTGCTCATCAGTTACGATAAGACCCAGATTTGAATACTCAACGTCGCTGCTGAAAAGAGCGTGAGTACCGATGACCAGATCGTACTGTCCAGCTTTCAAAGCAGCCTTTGCCTCACGCTTTTCCTTTGCAGTCATAGAACCGGTCAGCTTCCCGATATGCATACCGAACGGGGCGAGTATGCCGGAAAGAGTTTCAAAATGCTGTGCAGCAAGTATTTCGGTCGGTGCCATAAATGCACTGCACAGATTGTTCTTCCATGCAAACCATATTAAAGCAGCAGCTACCAGAGTTTTACCGCTGCCCACATCACCCTGAACAAGCCTGTTCATCTCTTTGCCTGAACACATATCAGCGACTGCATCATTTACTGCACGGCGCTGTGCGTTAGTGGGAGAAAAGGGGAGTGTACTGTAAAACTCCTCTAGGTTAAATTTCCTGAATTTTATACCCTGCTTATCTACACGGTTTTTTCTTATACGTCCCAAAGCACAGGACAGGACAAAAAGCTCTTCAAAAATGAGTCTTCGTCGTGCAATTTCAAGAGCTTTGAAATCTGCGGGAAAATGAATGTTTTCATAGGCATATTTAACCTGACAGAGCCGGCAGCTCTGGCGGACAGTATCAGGAAGAACATCCGGAATTTCCTCAAGGCAGTTATCAAGAGCCTGACGAATGCCGCCGGAAACAACACTCTGGTTGAGCCCTGAGCTGAGCTTGTATACAGGGAAAATCTTCCCCGTAATCCTGCGTTCACCCTCTTCACGTTCAAAGAGCGGGTTAACCATGCTTATGTGTTTGCCGCTGACTTCAACTTTCCCGTAGAAAACATAAGATTCACCCTGAGAAAGCTGGTTTTTCACATAAGAGCGGTTGAAGAATGTAATGTCCATCATGGCGCTTTCGTCAACGGCCTTGAGCTTAACTATGTCCATGCCCCTGCGAATCCTTGCAAGACTTGGGACATTAGCAACAAGGGCCTTTACACAGACGTTTTCGCCGTTTTGACATAAAGCTATTGGCTTATAAACACTTCTGTCCTCATATTTTCTGGGGAAAAAAGAAATAAGGTCATAGAGAGAAAAGACGCCGAGCTTATTTAGCGCCTGCGCCTTTTTCTCACCTATTCCCTTTAAAAATCGTACATCTGAATTAAGTTCAAGCATTTTTACTCAGAAAACTTCAAGGTGTAGTTATCGTTTGCAAGGGTGAATTTTTCCATAAGACCTTTTGTGCAAACGATGCTGTTATCTTTTTTGACCATAATCATTTCAAAACCGCCGTAGGTTCTCCAGTAGTTGAGAGCCTTTGCCTCACCGAGAACGAACATTGCGGTAGACAGACAGTCAGCCATTGTGCCATCGTCACAGATAATTGTCATTGATACAAGATTGTTGGCGGTGGGGTATCCGGTAGTGGGATTTATAATATGATGATAGGTTTTGCCGTCCATACCCTCAAAGAAACGCTGATATGAACCGCTGGTTACAACTGCGGTTTCGCCCAGACTCAAAACACCCAGATGACTGGAGGGATTGTTGGGGTCCTGAACAGCTATGTTCCAGTTGCTCCCGTCGGGCTTTACACCGAGAGTCTGAACATTACCTCCCAGTGAGATGATACCGCTTGTAACACCGGACTGACGCATTGCCTCGATGGCATTTTCGGCAGCACAGCCTTTAGCGACAGCGCCGAAGCTTATCTGCGCACCGGGGGGAAGAGAGACAGCAAATGAACCGGAGCTGGGGAAGCTGGTTATATTGACCTTGTTAAAGCACAGCTTTGGAAGCTCAGCTAAAATCTCTTCGTCACTGGGAACGTAATACTTGCTGTCGATAAAGCCCCAGAGCTTAACGAGCGGATATATAGAAAGGTCAAGAGCTCCGCCGCTTCTGTCGTAAACAAGCTTTGCGTCAGTCAGCATCTGAGCGACCTGACCTGAGATGGCTACATTTCCGCCGTTTGCATTGTTGATTGCATAGGTTGTACTGGTGGGAAGCTCAGGGTCAAGCATTTTATCAAGGGAAGTAATAACGGCCTGAGCGGCATCGATACCTTCTTCGCCGTTTTTACCATAAGCGGTAAGCGTCATTATGGTATCCATTGCAAAAACCTGCTTCTGAGCCATCTTTGCCTCGCCGCAGCCGCTGAGAGACAGCACCATAGAGAAGCAAAGTACCAGAAGAAGCAGAGAAGAACAGATTTTCCTTCTGCTTTTTTTAGATAAGGTGTTTGTGTGATTCATAAAATTCTCTGTAATCCTTTAACATATATTTTAGGAGATTGGGAGTGTCCAGCTCATAGGGACACTTGCTGCTGCAAAGGCCGCAGCCTATGCAGTCTTCGATTTTCTCCATCTTCGACTTCCATTCATCTGTCATGTACTGTTGCCAGGGAGAGCGTCGAAGCAGCATATTCATTCTTGCGCAGTTTCTTATTTCAATCCCCACGGTACATGGCATACAGTAGCCGCAGCTGCGGCAGAAAGAACCGGAAAGCTCCTGACGTTCCTGCTTTATAAAACCGGCGGTTGCCTCATCCATAATAACGTCCTCTTCCGCAAGCTCCAGCCATTGAGAAAGCTCTTCCATTTTCTGAATACCCCAGATGGGTACGACGTTATCGTAACAGTTCATAAATGCCTGACAAGCCCGTGCATTGGTGAGCATTCCGCCTGCAAGCCCCTTCATTGCTATATAACCTACATCGGCATTTTTTGCCTTTTCTGCCAGTGCCAGATCACGTTCGCTTGAAATGTAGCTGAACGGAAACTGAACTGTTTCAAAATTACCGGAGGCTATACAGTCCTCGATGACGTTTACCCTGTGGGAGGTTACACCTATATGGCCTATCCAGCCTCTGCGCTTTGCTTCCAAAGCACCTGCAAAGGCTCCGTCAGGATCGTTTATATCAGGCATATCGGGCACCTGATGAAACTGGAAAAGATCAATATAGTCGGTTTTCATTGTTCTGAGGCTGTTTTCAATATGCTCCAGAACCCCTGCTTTGTCTCTTGCAGCGCTTTTGGTTGAGATAACTATTTTATCCCTTACATCGGCCAGAGCAAGACCGATTTTTCTTTCACTGTCAGTATAGGCGTTTGCAGTGTCAAAAAAATTGATTCCGCCTTCGTATGCTGCACGAAGCAGTTTTACAGCGTAATCCTCATCACATCTTTGTACCGGCAGACATCCCATAGCACATTTTGTAACCATAAGGCCGGATTTACCGAGTCTGATTTTTTTCATCATAAGCCCCCTGCATATAATGAATTTTCAAAGCCATTTTATCACACAAGGATAAAAATTAAAACAGCTATTTACTTTATAAAGGAACTTTGCTATAATACCTAAAGTAATTCGTACCCATCATTATAACAAAACGGGCATCTTTTGTAAATGCTCATGTTTATGCAGGGTACAGCTTATATGTGCCCGTAGCTCAGCTGGATAGAGTGTCAGACTCCGACTCTGAAGGTCGTGGGTTCGAATCCCGTCGGGCATACCAAAAAAGCACTGTGTTTTATACACAGTGCTTTTTCTTTTTATTAAAATACGATAGGTGAAACAATGTTTCTCAAAGCTGCCACGACACTCCAGCCGGCGATTGCACTGGTGCTTGAATAGATATCAACAACAGCTTTAACGCCGTCAATCTCAGCCGTAATTTTGTGGTCATCACCGACAAAACCGGGAACGCTGTTTATGCTGACATGGGTGTTACCGGGGCCGGTAGTAGCGAGAGAAGCGGCAACAGCAACATTAACCTTCGTGGGAAGCAGTGCGATTGCTTCTCTGGCGTTTCCGGAGAACACTTCTGCTTCTTCATCCATGAGACGGTCCTCAAAAAGCGGCGTATTTCTTAAAGAGTTAGGGCCCTTGTGGGTGCAGATTTCAGATTTTGCTTCACCCATAAGAGAAACTGTGCGCAATACATCGAAGCCGCCTACTGCGCCGGAGGCAATATGTACTCTGGTGCCATTGGCTGCGGCGGTCTTTCTGACCTCTGCATAAAAATCGTCATCAGCGAAAGCACCTATTGAAAGCACTACCATGCTGCTGCCGGAGGACAGAATTTTAAGAGCATTATTTTTAACTGCGGCTACTGATGCAGCTTCTGCAATGTAATCGGGTTTGAGAGCAAGCAGCTCATCAATGCTGCTGCAAGCGGCGGTTCCTACTTTATTTGCAAGCTTTTCTGCGGTTTCGGCGTTTCGTCCGGTGATTCCTACAAGTTCGTATTCATCCAGAAAGCCGTTTTTCCATGCGTCGGCGATAATTTCAGCCAGAAAACCGCTGCCTAATATACCGAGCTTTAACTTTTTCATAGCTTATTCCTCCATATTCTGTTACTTCTAATGCAGTATATCACAGTAAGACATATAATTCCAGAGAAAACACTTTTTGATTTTTTTCTATACGACCGGGTGAATGAGCATTGTAAAAATCTCCGTATACAGAAATATATGCTGTATGCGGATATGATTTTGTGCTGAGAAACATTAGAGATACGGTAGGAAAACAATAACAGAGTATAAAATAGAGTGGCACTGCTTTCGCAGTGCCACCCCGGTTTAGATATAAAAGAACAGAATGAGAGTTATTGAATTATAACTTCATGCAGACGTCCCATGCACGCCAGATGACAGTTCTCAGGTTACCGATAGCTACGCAGTCACCGACTCTGTGAACGCCCTTTGCATCCTTGCCGCCCAGAGGAGTAGGAATGAAGCCGACACCGTTAACGATATCGTCGCACTCAACCTGGAAGGTATCACCGGTCTTGTTGGACTTAACGGTAACAGACTTGCCGTCGTCAGCAATAGCGGATACGGAGTGCTCCAGATATACGGGAACCTTGTGGTATTCCATAGCATCTCTCAGGAAGGAGGTGTTAGCAAGGCAGGTTGCCTGAGCTGCAATAAGGTCGGGTGCATACTCGACGATGATGGGGTGCTTGCCCTGAAGAATCAGATCGTAAGCAGCCTCACAGGAGGACTGACCGCCGCCGATAAAGAGAACCTTATCGCCGACAGGCTTCTTCTCCTTGAGCAGCTGAGTGAAGGTGATGGTCTTGTCGAAGTTCTTGATGCCGGGCATGGTTCTGGGAACGGAACCGGTGGCAACAATGATTTCGTCAAAGCCACGGAGAGTACCGAAATCGGTGATCTCAGAATTGAGATGAACCTCAATGCCCTGAGCTTCGATTTCTCTGGTGTACCAGTGGATAAGATCCTTATCGTTCTCCTTGAAGCTCATAGCGGAAGCAGTCAGGAACAGACCGCCCAGCTCGCCGGACTTCTCGAAGATAACAGGATGATGACCACGCTGAGTAAGAACAAGAGCGCATTCCATACCGCCGATACCGCCGCCGATGATAGCAATCTTCTTGGGCTTTCTGGTGGGAACGATCTTGTACTTGGTGTGCTGCATGGTGGTGGGGTTCAAGGCGCAGCGTGCAAGATGCAGGGAGTCGTCCATGCTCTGCAGGTTGGGAGTGCCTTTATACTTGGACATACTGAAGCAGCCGTTATGGCAGCGGATACAGGGCTTGATCTCGTCCTGACGGCCTTCCATAATCTTGTGAATCCACTCGTGGTCAACAAGGTTCTGACGTGCAATAGCAACAGCAGTCAGTCTGCCGGCCTCGATTTCCTCAGCTGCCTTAACAGGATCCATACGGCCTGCGCAGACACAAGGCTTATCAGTGAACTTTGCAATGTGCTCAACATACTTGAGGTTGCAGTTATCAGGCATATACTGTGGCGGATGTGCCCAGTACCATGCGTCGTAAGTACCGTTATCACAGTTGAACATATCATAGCCTGCATCGGACAGGTACTTGATAGCTCTCTCGGATTCAGCCATATCACGGCCGAACTCTTCAAAATCATCCTCGTAAGGCATTGCGCCCTTGCCCCAGCCCTTAGTCTTGGAGACTACGGAGTAACGCAGGGAAACGGGGAAGTCCTTACCGGCCATGCGCTTAATGCACTGGACGATTTCAACGGGGAAGCGGTATCTGTTTTCAAAAGAGCCGCCGTACTGGTCGGTACGGAAGTTCCAGTTCTTCATGGTGAACTGGTCAAGCAGATAACCTTCGTGAACAGCGTGGATTTCAACGCCGTCAACACCTGCTTCTCTCAGTCTCTTTGCGGTAAGACCGAATGCCTCGACCATTTCCTTGATCTGGCTGACGGTAAGCTCGTGAGAGATGATGTTTTCATCCCAGCGGTTAGGGGTAGGAGAACATGATGCACATGAAAGCTGAACGTCAACAATAGGGCTCAGAATCTTGTTGAGAACGTCGTTCTCATGAACCTTAGCCATCCAGCCGTTGATAGCCATGGAGCGACCCATACCTGCTGCCAGCTGAATGAACAGCTTAGCACCGGTCTTGTGGAACTCTACCATGTACTCTTTCAGCTTCTTGAACATTGCGTCGTTCTGATACAGCCACTTTCTGCCGGGAATACCCATCTGGTCGCGGACACACTGCATACCGGGCAGAATCAGTCCGACGCCATCCTGAGCTCTGTTCATAAGGAAGTAGGCAGCTTCTTTATCAAAGTGGTTAGGCTCCATCCAACCAAAGAGAGAAGTACCTCCCATTGAACACTGAACAATGCGGTTTTTAATCTCTACATTGCCGATTTTCCACGGAGTGAATAAAGCAGAATACTTTTCGTCCATGTAATACATCCTTTCTGTTTAACAAATTAACGTAGGTATTTACTCCGAAACCATACGTCATTTTACAATTTTTTTGTACACATCGATATCAAACAAACTGTACACCTACTAACGAAACAACATACAAATTTGATAATATCTGCACAATGCTATCGCAAGTATAGCACATAATTTTCGCATATGCAAATGTATTGTGAAAACAAAATGCCTGTTTTAATATACAATATATGAGCATTTGTAAGGACAAAAGCTGGGAATGTCAGCAAAGCTGACATTTTCGGCTTTTTGCCTAAAAATGGGATACCTAAGCTGTGTAAAATAATATTTTGAAATTTCCAAAAATTTCCTTGCAATTTCGACAAAACTGTGCTAGGGTATTAGAGTAATTAAATATCCTTTGAAGCTTTCGGGATTGTTTTGACGAAACCGGAAGCGGAGGAACTCTGGAGAATCTCATTTTGAGTGCCGAAGGTGCAAGGTGTTTTTTAATACCGAATCTCTCAGGCTAAAGGACAGAGAATGTAAACAGTGTCAATCTGTTTATATATATTTTCCGGAGTTGCTGGTTTTCAGCAGCTCTTTTTTTATTATTCTTTATAGTTATTTGGAGGAAATTTCTATGGCTGCTTTGCTGTCGATTGTCAAGAACATTAACTTTTATCTGTCAGACTATATTCTGGTCATCCTGCTGCTTGGAACAGGAATTCTGTTCTCATTCAAAACAAAGTTTGTCCAGGTTCGCTGCTTCGGCGAGGGTATGAGACGTGTTTTCGGAGGATTTACTCTGAATGGTGAAAAGCACAAAAGCGGTCTCAGCTCATTTCAGGCACTGGCAACTGCCATTGCAGCTCAGGTAGGAACAGGTAATATAATCGGTGCCTGCGGTGCAATACTCATAGGCGGCCCCGGTGCAATATTCTGGATGTGGATAATTGCTTTCTTCGGTATGGCTACAATTTACGCCGAGGCTGTTCTTGCTCAGGAGACCAGAGTGGTTAATGAGGACGGCAGCATTCACGGCGGCCCCGTGTACTATATTAAGAAAGCTTTCCCCAACGGATTCGGTACATTCCTTGCAGGCTTCTTTGCAATAGCCATTACCCTTGCACTCGGCTTTATGGGCAGCATGGTTCAGTCAAACTCCATCGGTGAAACCTGCCACAACGCAATCGGTATTCCCAGCTGGATTGTAGGTGCTGTTGTTACTGCTGTTGCCGCTCTTATTTTCATCGGCGGTATTCAGCGCATAGCCTCCGTAACTGAAAAACTGGTTCCTGTTATGGCTGTACTTTATATTCTGGGCGGCTTTGTAGTAATCTTTGTAAGAATCAAATATGTTCCTCAGGCTCTCGGCATGATTTTCAAATACGCTTTCGTACCTAACGCTATCATCGGCGGCAGCCTCGGTTATGCTTTAAAGACCGCTTTAAGCCAGGGCGTTAAGAGAGGCCTTTTCTCCAATGAAGCAGGTATGGGTTCTACCCCTCATGCTCATGCACTTGCAAATGTAAAGACTCCCCACGAACAGGGTACTGTCGCAATGGTAGGCCTTTTTGTCGATACTTTTGTAGTTCTTACCATGACTGCACTTGTTGTTATCTCAGGCCTCTACACCGGTGACGGCATACTCGCTTCCGGTGCAGCTGAAGGCGTAAACAAGTCCAACATGGCTCAGCTGGCATTTTCTGTTTGCATGGGCGATAAATTCGGCCCTGTTTTCGTTGCAATATGCCTGCTGTTCTTTGCTTTCTCAACCATCCTCAGCTGGAACTACTTCGGAAAAGTAAATGTTCAGTACCTGTTTGGCAAAAAGGCAGTTCCTGTATACTCCGCTCTTGCTCTTATATTTATTTTCCTCGGCTCCTGCCTTTCCAACGATCTTGTATGGGAGCTTGCAGATATGTTCAATCAGTTAATGGTTATCCCCAACGTAATTGCACTTATCGCACTTTCCTCATGGGTTAAGAAAGAATCTCTCAAGGATCATAGACTTTAATAAATTTTCCATAGAAAAAGCCCGCTGTCTGCACAGCGGGCTTTTGACATTAAAGATTATATATTTCAGAGTATTTGCTGTTGAGGTAATCAAGGTAATAGCCGGGGTTAAATTCTTCTCCGCAGGCATTTTTAATAAGCCATTCAGGGCTGTGCTCTGAACCGTACTGCCAGATATGCTCAGTGAGCCATGCGTTTATGGGAGCAAAATCGCCCTTTTCAATAAGCTCATCCAGCGGCATTTCCTTTCTCATTGCGTGCATAAACTGTGCGGCATAAGCAGTACCCAGAGCATAGCTGGGGAAGTAACCGAGGTCGCCGCCGGCCCAGTGGATATCCTGAAGCACACCTTTTGCATCACAGGGAACATCCAGACCGAGAAGCTCTTTTGTGAGTCTGTTCCACTCGTGAGGCAGGTCGGATACAGCCAGCTCACCGCTCATAAGCTTCTTCTCAAGCTCGTAGCGCAAAATGATGTGCAGGCAGTATGTGACCTCATCTGCTTCGGTGCGGATAAGGCCGGGAGAGCAGACGTTAACGGCTTTGTAAAGCACTTCGGGATCTGCATTTTCAAATCTATCGGGGAATGCCTTTTTGAGCATGGGAAGAATGCACTTTAAAAATTCACGGCTTCTGCCTATGCAGTTTTCAAACATTCTGCTCTGGCTTTCGTGAATACCCATAGATACGCCGCCGGAAAGGCAGGTGGCAAAGTATCTGTCGGAAATGTGGGATTCATAGAGCGCATGGCCTCCCTCGTGGACTACGGAATAGAGGTTGCTGAGCATTTCTTCCTCATAGTAATGGGTTGTAATACGTACATCGCCGTTGTAAAATTCTGTGGTGAAGGGATGCTCACTCTCTGCAATAGCCACGTGCTCCAAATCGAGCCCGATGAGCTTCATAATTTCCGGTGACAGTTTTTTCTGCTGTTCAATGTCCCACGGTCCTTTTAAAATAGAAGTATCAGGTTTGTCGGGGCTTGCAGTTATTTTATTTAAAAGAGGTACAATGCCGGCTTTGAGCTGATTAAAAAATGCGTCGCATTTTTCCGTGTTAAGACCGGGCTCAAACTGGTCAAGATAGACATCGTAAGCGGCCTTGTCAGGATCTAACAGCTGGGCAAAACGGCGGCGTGCAGCTACTATCTTTTCAAGATATGGTGCGAACATTTCAAAATCAGAAGCGGCCTTGGCTTTGCTCCATACATTCTGAGCTGCACTTATAAGCTTTGAAAATTCTGCATATTCATCCGCAGGAATACGGCAGATTCGGTCATATTCTTTTTTTAGCTCTCGCAGCTCTGCTTTTTCCTGATCGCTCAGCTCGGATGCCTGCGCTTCGGCTATAAGCTCAGGCAGAGATGAATTTACTAAAAAATTATGTGAAAGGGCGCTGAGCTCTGCCAGTGCTTCACCACGGCCCTCGTAGCTTTCTGAGGGAGCTGCGGTTGCATCATCAAATCCTATGACATTTGCAGCATATCCCAGTGCAAAAAGCCTTTTCTCAACTTTTCGGATTTCTGTCATTGCTTTGTTCATATGAAAAACCTCCCGGATTCTTTTGACGAAAAATATTATATCATCAGGAAATTAAAACTACAATAAATTTTGCTCTGTACATATTGTGTTAAATAGATTATACTAATAAAAGAAAGAGTACAATTAAAATGTTTTTTACAGCATATTAAATGAAAATAAATGTCAGGTATAAGCCCAAATTGCCGACAGACGGAAAATGCTGCACTTTTTGAGCTGTCCTGAGATCAATTATATATAAATCGACAGTGATGTCGAGACTGAAATATACAATTCAGTACTGGATAAAGGAGTTTTTCTATGTCAATGCACAACAATATGTTTGATACTGATGTACAGCTGCTGAAAAACAAGGTTTTATCTCAGGTTGCAAGGCACGCCTTTGAAGGAAGCCTTGATCCAATAAGCGTTATGGATATAAGCCATGAGATTATCCCTGATGATGCAGAACCTACTATGCGATGCTGTATATATAAAGAAAGGGCTATTGTAGATGAGCGGGTAAAGCTTGCTATGGGCGGTGACCCGGAGAAAAAGGCGATAGTTCAGGTATTGCCGATTGCCTGTGATGAATGCCCTCTGGACGGTATGACTGTTACAGGCAACTGCCGTGGATGTTTAGCTCACAGGTGTATAAATGCCTGTCCTAAAAATGCCATAGTTTTCGGCCCTGACAGAAAGGCTCACATAGATAAGTCAATGTGTATTAACTGCGGACGCTGCAAGGATGCCTGCCCTTATTCCGCTATTGTTAAGAGAACAAGACCCTGCATGAACGCCTGCAAGGCCAACGCTCTCAGCACCGACCCCAAAACCTCAAAGGCGGTAATTGATGAGGAAAAGTGCATCAGCTGCGGACAGTGCGTATACCAGTGCCCCTTCGGCGCTATTGTAGACAGAAGCTTTATAACAAAGGTAATTGATCTTCTCAAAGAGAGTGAAAATAACACAAAATACAATGTGTACGCTGTGGTTGCACCTGCAATCGCCAGCCAGTACGATACTATTCCCGGCATGAATACCGAGAAAGCGGTTTCCGGTATAAAAATGCTTGGTTTCCATTCAGTAATCGAGGCTGCATGGGGCGGCGATATGGTAGCTTACATGGAGGCTAAGGAGCTGGTTGAAAAAGGATTCCTTACAAGCTCCTGCTGCCCTGCCTTTGTTAACTTCATTCACAGAAACTATCCCACCATTGTTCCCGATATAAGCTCAAACCCCAGCCCCATGGTTCAGATGGGCAAGGTCCTGAAACAGATGGACCCCGGATGCAAGGTAGTATTTATAGGCCCCTGTATAGCAAAGAAAGACGAGTATCTGAGAAATACCGAGTATCTTGATGCAGTAATCACCTTTGAAGAGCTTCAGGCGCTGTTTGATTCACGGGATATTGATATCTCTCAGCTGGAGGGAACCCCGCTTGATAACGCAAGCTATTTCGGACGTATATTTGCCCGCAGCGGCGGCCTTTGCGAGGCAGTTGCGGAAGCTCTTGAAGAGCATGGTATTCCTGAGGACGAGTTCAAGGCCGATCCTGTGGTCTGCAACGGACTTGCAGAGTGCAATAAGGCTCTGCTTATGAAGAAAGTTGGAAGGCTCAAAAATAACTTTATCGAGGGTATGTGCTGTGAGGGCGGCTGCATAGGAGGCCCTGCCTGCATTAACCATAATCCCAAGGATGCCAATGAAGTTACAAAATACGGTAAAACTGCCGTAGAGCAGACGATTAAGAGTGCTATCTCTGTTCTTGACGGTTTCGGAGAGGAGAACTAAAATGAAGGTACAGGTTTGCATTGGAAGTTCATGTCATAAGCGTGGCAGCTATGAAGTCTTGAAGCGGCTCAAGGAACTTGTGGCCGAAAATAATCTTCAGGACAAAGTCACTGTTTGCAGCGCATTCTGTCTTAACCACTGTGAGGACGGAGTAAGCGTCGCTATTGACGACGATGTTATTACCGGAATCGGAGCGGGAAATACAGACCAGCTTTTCCAGCAGTATATACTGGAGCAGCTTTAATTAAACCAGTGTTGCGGCTGCAAGAGGAATTCCTTTTGCAGCCGTGTGTTTTATAATTTATTTATGATAGTTCAGAATAATTACAGAGTGCGTGGTGAATATATATGAGCATACTCCGGTTTAAAAAAGTTAACTGCAAGGACTGCTACAAGTGCGTAAGGAACTGTCCTGTTAAATCTATAAGGGTTAAGGACCATGTAGCTTCAATTATCGAAAGCGAGTGTATTCTTTGCGGAACCTGTACCATAGTCTGTCCGCAGCACGCAAAAGAGGACCGCTGTGATGTACCTGTGGTGCAGAACATGATAAAAGAGGGCAAACAGGTGATTGCTACTGTTGCCCCAAGCTTTACCGCATACTTTGACCTGTCGTTTGATACTTTCCGCATAATGCTTCAAAGACTGGGATTTGCCGATGCCTTTGAAACAGCAGAGGGAGCGTATCTTGTAAAGACGGCCTATGAAAAAATGATAGCCGAGGGCGGGGAGCACACATGGATTAGCTCATGCTGTTCATCAGTCAATTCCTATATAAAAAAGTATAAGCCCAAGGCGCTGAAATACCTTGCACCGGTGCTGACACCCATGCAGGCACACGCAAAGCTTCTGCGGAGCATTTACCCTGACGCAGAGTTTGTATTTATCGGGCCATGCCTTGCAAAAAAAGGCGAGGCAGATGAGGAAGAGAGCGACATTAACTCGGTTCTTCTGTTTGAAGAGCTGGAGGAGTGGTTCAATTCCGAAGATATAAATGCTGATGATATTAAGCCCTGCGAAAAAAATGATGCCAGACTCTGCCGTATGTTTCCGGCAAAGGGCGGCATTTTAAAGACTATGGAAAAGCAGAATAGTTTCAGCTATCTTGCGGTGGACGGTTTTGAAGCGGTTTCAAAAACCATTGATGATGTTATTGCCGGAAAGCTTGATAACTGCTTTATAGAAATGAACTTCTGTGCCGGCGGCTGTCTGGGCGGCCCTTCGTTCCAGAGAAAGAAGATGGGTACTGCCCTCAGTGAGCTGAAGGTTATAAAAGCAGCCGGAACTCAGGACAGAAGTGAAGATTTCAATGTTGCAGACAGTCCTGATGTTGCAACAGAGTTTAAGTCAAAAAGAGTGCTGCATCTGAAACCCAGTGAGGATCAGATAGAGGCAGTTTTGCGCCAGATGGATAAACATTCACCTGAGGATGAGCTTAACTGCGGTATGTGCGGCTATTCTACCTGCCGGGAAAAAGCCGAGGCTGTACTTCAGAGCAAGGCGGAGATTTCAATGTGCCTGCCTTATATAAGAAAGCGGGCTGAAAGCTATGCCGACAAAGTTATGGACAGTATGCCCAGCGCAGTTTTGAGCGTGGATATGTCATTTAAGATTAAGCAGATAAATCCTGCCGCCTGCGCTATATTCGGCATGGAACAGTCTGAGCTTATAGGTCAGCCGGTAAGGATGATACTTGATGAGACTGTGTTTGTAGAGGCTCTGGCATCCGGGGATGAGTATACAAAAGTTAATACATATCTGCCGGATTATGACGTTTTTCTGGATGAGACAATAAGCCCCGATAAAAAGGCGGAGCTTATAATATGCGTTTTGCAGGATGTTACCGCAGAAAAAAGAGCGAAACGAAAGAGCATACAGAAAAAACAGCAGGCTGCACAGATTGCGGACAAGATCATTGACAAGCAGCTGAGAATGGTACACGAGATAGCCTCACTTCTCGGCGAGACTGCAGCCGAAACCAAAATCGCAATCAGCGACCTTAAAGACACCATTATTATGGATGATGAGGATTTTAAGCGATGAGAGAAGAGCTGTTTTTAGACAGGGCGTTAATATCCAGAAACCATGACGGGGAAACTCTCTGCGGCGATTTTTCAGAGCTTTTCGGTACTGCGAGTGAACCCGTATTTGTTATGAGCGATGGCATGGGAAGCGGTGTTAAGGCAAATATTCTGGCAACTCTCACCTGCACAATTCTCGGGCGTATGCTGGAACACGGTCTGCCGCTTTCAGAATGCGTTGATACAATAGCTGCAACTCTTCCTGTCTGCAAGGAGCGGCATATGGCTTATGCGACCTTCAGTGCGGTTCAGGTAGAAGGGGATAATATGTTCATAGTTGAGTATGATAACCCCTGCGCAGTGCTTATTAGGAACGGTAAAATTCATAAATCCCAGTGTCATGTGAGGTTTGTAGGCGACAAGGAAATTCACGAGCGAAGAACTGATATAAGACCGGGTGATGTACTGGTTCTGATGAGCGACGGTGTCACACATTCAGGCATAGGCAGAACCAATTTTGACGGCTGGACTGAGGAGGAAATAGGCACTTTCCTAATAGAGAACGGAAAAGAAAACGACTGTGCAGCTGTTATTGCCGCAAGGCTTGATAAGCTCTGCTCGGAAATATCTCATGGGTGTCTGGATGATGACAGAACAATAGCTGTTATGCGCTTTTGCAGACGCTCCACGATCAATGTGATAATGGGACCGCCGGAAAATCGGGATGATGATGAAAAGGTACTGCGGCTGTACTTTGCAAAAAAAGGCCGGCATATCGTGTGCGGAGGCAGCACAGGCCAGATGGTTGCAAGGTATCTGAATAAGCCGATTGAAGTGGTTCAGGGGTCGGGAAATTCCTGCGTACCCGATATGGCAAAGCTTGATGGTGTAGACCTTCTGACTGAGGGAATTATTACTGTACGGGAAATGCTGAGCCTTAGAGACAGAATTAAAGATAGGCCAGAACTCTTATTGAATCTCGGCCAGAGTCCGGAGGAACTTTTATATAAAAAGCTTTTTATGGAAAGCTCTAATGTCAATATATTTTTCGGGACTGCTGCTAATGCTGCTCATGCCGATATAGGGATAAGCTTTGAAAGTAAAATAGAAGCGGTTAAAAAGCTTGAAGCAGAGCTGCTTGAGGCGGGTAAGACGGTAAAAAAAGATTATTTCTGATTAAAACTGAACAACGAAAAATATCGCCGGACACGAAAGTGTCCGGCGATACTGGTTTTATTGAATTCTGCGCCGCATTACTCAGCGGTGATAGTCAGTCTGTTAAAGCACTCTCTTGCAGACTCTTCGGAAACATTATTGCCGATCAGAAGAGCGGTATTTGAGCCATGAACATATATAACGTAATTGAACTCTTTATTATCGTAGTTCCAGAATACGTATTCATTGCCGTCTTTTGTACCGGAGTCAAGGATGGTTGCCTTTTCGTCGGTTTCCGCTGCGTTAACGTACTCGCTGTACACCTCACCGAAAATAAAGGTACCGTGGCTTATCTCTTCGTCTTTGTAGGAAATAGCAAAAGGCAGCTTGGAAGAAATGTTGTATCCTCCGGTGGTGTCCAGGTCGAGCTTGATGTTGTCACCGTTTTCAACTGAGAAAGTAAATGCTTTTGAGGTGTGTGCTTCGCAGCCGGCGGCGGCAAATACGAAAATAATCAGTGAAAGTAAAAGTGCGGTAATTTTTTTCATGTTAGTAATCCTTCCTTAGTGATGATTTGGGGTGAAATTTAGAATCAGTAAAAACAAGTATCATTGTCTCTGCGTGGCAGCCAGACTGATAATACTGCAAATTTGCTGCAAGATTTTGCCCTGCCACACCTCCTGATAAAAGTGCAGTCCGCACATAGTAAATTCATCCATGCTCTTTTATAAAAAAGCATTATGTTTCAGAAATATCTGCGGTCATTGTACCCTAAAAGACCAATTGTTTCAATAAAAATATATAATATTGCCGAAAAATATTCAGCGATTTTGAAGTGAAATCCAAACTGCGCTGAGATGAATTCTGCACTTTTTGTGCGAATTTTTATGTTGTGTTTAAAATAACTGCAATAATTTGCTTGCAAAAATGACAAAATCCGGCAAAAATAAAAATGGCACCGTTCCCTAAAAAGAACGGTGCCATTTTGAAACAACAGCCTAATCAGTGCCCTGACGGCTTTAAATCCATTAGGTCTTTTTCTGTGGTAAGGTCTGCATGGAGAAGATCTGTAAAGAGCAGAACCAACATTATTGCTGCGCCCCATACGGCCTTTACTCCGAACAGCTTACCTGCAAAGGTTGAAACTATTCCTCCGGCAAGGAAGGAAAGGAGCATTTTTACATGAGACAGGAACCTTGCCTTATGTGCAGGAACATCTCTGTGCTTGAGCCATTTTGAGACGTATATACCGGCCTGACGGATGTGGTTTGTGCAGAAGGTTGTGGCCATTGGTATGTGCTCGGCCTGACGGAAGGTGTTATACTGCATGGAACATATAAAGTTTACTGTTACATGAGTTATCTGATAGGGCCATGCATCAGGTACAAAGCCCAGCAGGAAGATAACAACAGCTTCAATGCCCACAAGCACTGTATCCCAGCGGACATGGTGCATTTTCTTTATGTGGTTCGGAACAAGCTCAGATATAACTGTTCCGAAGAAGTATGCGCTGATAGGAAGCAGATAATAAAGAGCTGTGCGCCATGCACCGCTTCCTAAAGCGATAGACAAAAGCACTATGTTTGCGGTCTGGGCATTGCAGAACACGCCTCCACGCAGAGTGAAGGTGAATGCGCCCAAATATCCGCCGACTGCCATCAGCAGGAAAAAAACTCTTTTACGTTCACATTCCAAAAGAGGAATTTCTTCTTCATTTTCTTTCATAATCTTTCTCCAATAAAAACTCAATAAGATTTTTTATGCCTTCTTCGGCTCGGACATACTGTTAAGAGCTTTCTTAAACTCATGAGCGAAAAGGGTGGAGGCAAAAATAACAGACATAGTATCGGCAATAGGTTCTGCAAGATATACAGCCATGGTTTGATTCTGCATAAACTGCGGGAGAATGTAAATGAAAGGAATGAGAAGTATAAACTTTCTCATAACGGCGACCATGATGGAAGCCTTGGCATTTCCCAGAGCATTAAAGGTCATCTGGCAGGCCATCTGTATTCCGAAAATACCCATACCGAAGTAGTAAACTCTCAAAGCTTTTGCGGCATAGGCTACAAGATCGGGCTTGGGAGTAAAGATAGAAGCAAATACATGAGGAACAGCCATAACTGCAACCCAGAGCACAAGTGTATATGTAAGGGCGCTTATAAGTACGAGCTTAAAGGCTTTCTTTACACGGGCTTTATTGCCGGCACCGAAGTTATAGCTTAAAATAGGCTGGGCGCCCATAGAAATACCCTGAACAGGGAGAGCTGCAAACTGACTCACACTTGAAAGAATTGTCATGGCGGCAACGGCAGTATCACCGCCGTAACGCTGAAGCGAAGAATTGAAGCAGATGGAAATTATACTCTCGCTTGACTGCATTATAAAGGGTGCAAGTCCCAGAGCGATGCAGGGGAGAATGATGGATCTGTCAAGCTTGATGTAACTCTTCTTGATGTGAAGTACGGTTTTGGGGCTGAAAAGGAATTTTACAACCCAGATGCAGGAAACGCACTGAGAAATAATAGTGGCAAGCGCAGCACCCTTAACACCCATATTGAATACGAATATAAATACGGGGTCAAGCACAATATTCAGAAATGCGCCTATAAGGACAGTGTACATACCGATTTTGGCGAATCCCTGAGCAGTTATAAAGGCGTTCATGCCGAGGGTAAGCTGCACAAAAATAGTGCCCAAAGCGTAAAGATTGAGATAATCCAACGCATAGTCTATGGTGTTAACGCTTGCGCCGAAGCTCATGAGAAGGGAACGACCGAATATAAGCAGAACTGCGGTAAGAATAATTGAGATTATAACTGTCAGACTCAGGCAGGAACCAAGAGTCCGCTCCGCTTTTTCGTTATCCTTCTGCCCCATGAAAATTGACGCTCTCGGAGCACCGCCTGCACTGACAAGTGCGGCAAATGCTGAAACAATCATAATGATAGGCAGGCATACACCAACACCTGTAAGAGCCAGATCACCATTGACCGGCATATGACCGATGTAAATTCTGTCTACTATATTGTAGAGCATATTTACGATCTGAGCGGCTACTGTCGGAATAGCAAGCTTGAAAATAAGTTTTCCAATCGGCTCAGTACCTAAAAACTCATTATCGGTATTCAAATGTTATCACAGCTTTCGATTATTTTAATGTAACCAAACTATGTTAACACTAAACTATAATTTTTACCAGACAGTTTATAATACAAAATGAAATTTTATAAAAAATACTACTTTTTTCTGTGTCCGAGCTTTGCTGCTTTATACATATAGCTGATTTGGGAAATTCCGAAAATCAGAAGAGCAACTATCATCGGCAGAATACCGGTGTCGAAAAGAATATCCAGGAAGAAAAGCAATGCCCAGATTATGATGCAGCTTGTGGTGGTTTTATTGAACGCATAGAATGCCGCCTGACCGATAAGAAGCTGTTCTGCCTCATCACAGGAGCCGAGCCATTTTTTCTGAAAATTGAAGTCATACAGACTGCCACGCTTCTCAGGGTTCAGCTGCTTTGCGGTGTCTATATATTTCTGCTGGGTCACAATGCTGAATAAAAGCTGAACGAAATATGTAGACAGTGCAAAGGCAGTGAGAAAATTGCTTATGTATTCCATGTAGCCGAAGACGATGCTGAGATTCATAAATGCGAGAATCTGGGAAATTGCAAGCAGGCTCATACCGATATTCAGCTTGTCATCCATTTTTTCGGAAACATCCTCGTTTTCACCATCCCAGCCTGCAAGCAGCTTTTTTACCGAGCACAGATTGAAAATTGCAGGAAGATTCAGGACTAAAATTGCAAAGATAAAGCCGAAGGGGGAAACATGGGCTGCAAAGCTTCTGATAAATTCGACGGCGGCAGTTTTTAATCCGTCGCTTCCCATTTTCTGAAGCAAAATAGCGCTTACACCGCCGACAAGGGCGGCAAGCAGCAGAATCAGAATAAATTTAGGCAGAGCTTTTTTGTTTTCTTTTTTGATTTCAGCAGAGTTATTCATTGTTATCCTCCTCATAGTTGAAAATGTCTTCCACGCTTACATTACATATTTTTGCAAGCTTCAGGGCCAGAGTGACAGAAGGGGAGTAATCCCCACGCTCAATCTGACTTATTGTCTGACGTGAGACTCCTGCTAAAGCACCAAGCTGCTGCTGGTTTATACCGAGACGGGCACGATGCTCTTTCAGGTTGTTGAATAAGGGCATATAATTCCTCCAGTCTGTAAATTAAACTTGTCAAAATGACAACTTATCTTGTCAATTGCATAATAACATTGACAACTTTCCTTGTCAACTATTTTTTGAACAGTTTTTCCCGCCTTACAGGTGATGTTGGACAGGCCCCATCATCGTCACGAAAAAATCTCGCAGGCAGCTATCAGTTTGGGAATAATTTTCTGAAGTGTATGATAGCTGATGATGCTCTCAACATTTGTACTGGAAAATACAGAAAATTCCGTATCGGTGACCGACAAAGTCTCAGTTTACAATAAAGACATCTCGAATAGAGGTAATCATCCTATCTTAGCCTAAAACTCCTTTTATTGATGTAAATATTGAAAGGTATTCTTGAATTATTCATGACGTCATGCTATCCTTACTGCGGTATTGATTAAAAAATAAACAGGAGACTGAAATTTGAGGAAAGGATAATTCACATGAAAAAGATAATATCGTTAGTTTTAGTCCTGACTGTTGTACTGATATTTGCAGGCTGTGAAAGTGCCGAATCGGTTTCCGATAATGAGGACGGACTGCAAGCTGTATCTGATTTAAGCGTAAAGGCAAAGGAATATACAGATGTGCTGTTCGATGAAATGCTCAAGGAGCAAGGTATAACCGACTATGATATAACCAGTGCAAATTATGGATTTATCACAGATGACCCGATAGTGTTTTTTGTAGGATATGAGTATTCTGTTAATGGTTCTGATAGTATCTATGGATACAAATTAACAATAAATGACGGGTTAATGTTTGAAGTGGCTGAAGAAGGTCCTTCCATAGGCGAATTTGCTATGGAAGGAGCATAATGATACGGAAAAATGAACAAACAAAAAGCCTCCGGACATTTGGCTGGGTGGCCATAAAACTGTAATCCACGAAAATTACTGCTATATGGCATCCGTCAGGCAGAGTTGGCTAAAGAAAGAGCAGGCACCACCAAGGTGAAAATCTTGGCGGTGCCTGTTTTACTTACTGATTTACGCACGAAAAAACGGGCTTATCGTTTATGATAAGCCCGGCTTTTTGCGGAATAACGAATCCAGAATCGTCAAAAGCACGATGTAATAATACTGATATAAATACTGCTGAATTAAGTGATACTGAT
>JAHHRR010000029.1 GCA_020025655.1 Oscillospiraceae bacterium | reverse complement strand
GTTTCGCACTATCAGCGTAGGCTGTTCGGCAGAAAAACAAAGGTTCATTCCGTCCAGATTTCTGACCTGAATTCTACCGCCGCCAATGGAGGCCGCAGTCACGGAAATGGTTTTGCCGCTTGCGCCTTTAAGCTGAATCATGGCGCTGTTGGGGTGTGCGTTTCTGAGATTCTTTTCTCCAAAAGAGAATTTAAGACCGGAATCTTCTGCAATTTTAAAGCTGTCGGGAATGCGGCCGTCCTCAGGCGTCATTCCGAGCAGACCTGCAATAAGTGCTGTGTCAGTGCCGTGACCACGTCCGGTAGCGGCAAAGGAGCCATGCAGATAGATTGCGGCTTCAACTGGCTTCTCACCCAGAAGTTTTCTGGCGGCAAGACCTATGCGTACGGCACCGGCGGTATGTGAACTGGAAGGACCTACCATTATAGGGCCTATAAGATCAAAAATATCCATACTTATCCTCTCGGTTATAGTTTTCAATTATTATAACTTATTGAGGAATTATTTACAAGAATAAGGATAATTACTCAGATCAGCACTGCATCTTTTTCAGCATTTCTTTTCTTAGTCGGGATATTATCTTTTTTTCAAGCCTGCTTATGTAGCTCTGGGAGATACCCATAATATCTGCAAGCTCCTTTTGCGTGTACTCTTTTCCGCCGGCAAGACCGAAGCGCATAAGAATTATTTCCTTCTCCCTGCCGTTCAGCATTGAGACTGCCTCCATGAGCATCTGTTTATCAGCATCATCCTCAAGAGGACGGGAAACCTCGTCCTCGTCTGTTCCGAGAATATCTGAAAGGAGCAGTTCGTTTCCGTCCCAGTCTGTGTTCAGAGGCTCGTCGAAGCTCAGCTCTGCTCGCTGAGAGCTTATTTTCCGCAGGTACATAAGTATTTCGTTTTCGATGCAGCGGGAGGCATATGTTGCAAGCTTTATTTTTCTGCCGGGCTTAAAAGTGTTTACGGCTTTTATAAGGCCTATGGTTCCGATAGATATAAGATCCTCTATGTTAACTCCGGTGTTTTCAAAGCGCTTTGAGATATACACAACAAGGCGCAGATTCCGCTCAATCAAAAGCTGCCTTGCATCGGTATCACCGTTTGCAAGTGCGTTTACGGCGTTTTCCTCTGCCTCACGGTCAAGTGGAGGCGGCAGCGTATCGCTGCCGCCTATGTAAAACACAGATGGTGGAGAGATGCCGAGAATTGAAAAAATCTGCTCTTTCAGAAATAATATCTGTGGCTTGCACAACATTAAAAATCCTCCTTCAGTCATTATATAAGTGCCTCAAATCCATCGCCGGAGGCGCTTTTTGATACGGCAACCAGCATTTCATTTGTACTTTTCCCGTCTGTGACCAGACTGTCGGGCCTGAAAACAGGCAGCATACCTGAAACTCCCAGTGCAGTATAGGGAACAAGACGAAGCTTTCCTTTAAGCTCATCTATATGCTGGGAAATTTCTATAAGCTCTACCGGACTGAGCTGCTCGAAAAGCGATGTGTTTTCCTTGAAAACAGGCTTCAGGGCATGGGGGCATACAACCATTATATCGGCCCCGCTTATGGGATCGGTGAGAGCGTTTCCGGTATCCAGCAGAGCCATAAATTCGGCACTTTCGCCAAGAAACGATAGCTCGACCTTAACCCTTTTCCTGTCTGCATTTTTTACCCGGCAGCGGAAAATAATACATCCCAGACTGTAACAGACGGTAAATGCACTCAGGAGCAGCTTGAATGAAATTCTGGTGTACCTGCCGCTTAACCCGTCTGAAAGCCCGAGCGCCCACAGCGCACCGCCGAAGGCAGCCGATACAGCAAGAAATACTGCGGCACAGCGGAAAGGCTTCTCTTCTCCGGCATATGCTATAAGAGCCATAGACACACCGGCACAGAGCTTCATAAGCGGAGAGGATAGAAAACCAAGCCCCGGTAAAAATACGAGGACAGAGTACAGCGCACCCAGAATTGCGGCGGAAAAATACCTCAAACGCTTTAAACAAAGTCCGCATATTCTGGCTGTGCAAAGGCAGAGCAGATAGTCGGTCAGAAGGTTAATAAAGAAAAGTGAATCAATGTAGATGATTTCCATGGGGCTATTTTACAGCGCAGCTGATGCATAATTTGTCAATTGGGAATTGTCAAAAGAACACAGCTGTGGTAAAATCATCAGGATAGTATGTATAGCTATGCGTTTTAATAGGAAAGTCTGTTTTTACCAAGCGGACAGAGGGTTTCGTTCTGCACCGCCTAATAAAACGGTTTATTGCAGAATACTTGATATGTAAGGAGAATTTTATATGGACAGTATGTATAAGAGGGTACTTATCAAAATCAGCGGCGAGGCTCTTGCCGGGGACAAAAAGACGGGGTTTGACTTCGATTTTGTTTCTGAAGTCTGCGAAAAAGTTTCACAGTGCCTTAAAATGGGCGTTCAGGTGGGCATAGTTATCGGAGGAGGCAATTTCTGGCGCGGCGTTAAAGACGGTGCCGGCAAGGTTGAACGTGTCAGTGCCGACCGCATGGGAATGCTTGCAACTGCTATGAACTGCCTTGCTGTCTGCGACGTATTCAAGCAGCAGGGAGTAGATGCAAGGGTTATGACTGCTGTTGATATTCAGGGCGTAGGCGAGCGCTATGATACCAGACGCAGTATAGAGTATATGGAAAAGGGCAGCGTAGTTCTTTTTGCCTGCGGTACCGGAGCACCTTTCTTCTCAACCGATACTGCCGCTGTTTTAAGAGCAGCCGAAATTCATGCAGATGCAATTCTTCTTGCCAAGAATATCGACGGCGTATACAGTGACGACCCTCGGGTGAATCCCGATGCTGTGAAGTTTGATTCCATCAGCTATGATGAGGTTCTTTCCCGTCATCTTGCTGTTATGGATACCACAGCTACTTCTCTTGCTATGGACAATCATATTCCTGTAATTGTTTTTGCTCTGGCAGATCCTGAGAACATGAAGAGAGTTCTCATGGGCGAAAAAATAGGAACAACAGTGAACAGCTGAAATAAATTAACGGAGGTTAATAAAATGTCTAACTACACTGAATTTGAAAACAGAATGAAAAAGAGCTGTGAGGCTCTGAATATCCAGCTCGGTACTATCCGTGCAGGCCGTGCAAATGCATCCGTTCTCGACCAGCTGAGAGTGGACTACTACGGTGTACCCACACCTGTGCAGCAGGTTGCATCTGTTGCAGCTCCCGACCCCCGCTCACTCATTATTCAGCCCTGGGACAGCTCTGTTCTGAAGGGCATAGAGAAGGCAATTCTGGCTTCCGATCTGGGAATCAATCCCCAGAACGACGGCAAGGCTATCCGCCTTATATTCCCTCCTCTCACCGAAGAGCGTCGTAAAGATCTGGTAAAGCAGACCAAGAAGTACGGCGAGGAATGCAAAATTGCTATCCGCAATGTCCGCCGTGATGCTATGGACTTCTTCAAGAAGCAGCAGAAGGCTTCCGAGATTACCGAAGATGACTACAAGGACATTGAGAAGGACATCCAGAAGATGACCGACGAGTATATTAAGGACATCGATAAAATTACCGATGAGAAAGAAAAAGAGCTGACTGAGATATAATGGCAGCTTTATTCAGAAAAAATAATGCGGCGGGGGAGCCGGCCAATTCCGGCCTCCCCCGCCATATTGCCATTATACTGGATGGCAATGGCCGCTGGGCTAAAAAGCGTGGCCTGCCCCGCACAGCGGGACATAAGGAAGGTGCGGAAAATTTCCGCAGAATTGCTACATACTGCCGTGATATCGGAGTTGAGTATCTGACAGTCTATGCTTTTTCCACTGAAAACTGGAAAAGACCTGCTGAGGAAGTCAATACTCTTATGAAGCTTCTGGGAAAGTACCTTCATGAAGCCATAGACACTATGGCAAAAGACCATATCAAGCTCAAGGTTCTGGGAGAGGTTAATGGTCTTGCACCGGAGCTTCAGGCTCTTGTGGAAAAGACTGCGGATATCTCAAAGGAATATGACGGTTTTCAGGCAAATATCTGCCTCAATTACGGCGGCAGAGATGAAATCATACAGGCCGCAAGACGTTATGCTGAGGACTTTGCAGCGGGAAAGACCAAGGGCGAGCTTACAGAAGATGAGTTCGAGTCCTACCTGTTTTCAGCAGGCATTCCTGCACCCGACCTTCTTATAAGGCCGGGCGGAGAGCAGAGAATTTCCAATTTCCTGCTCTGGCAGTGTGCGTATTCAGAGTTCTACTTTACAGACACTCTCTGGCCTGACTTTACAAGCGCAGACCTTGACAAGGCAATAGAGGTCTATAAGAGTCGTGACAGACGTTTCGGAGGAGTTAAAAATCCGTGACAGAACTGCAAAATAGCCTTTTTTTATTGCAGGATGAAAAATATAAGGAATTTTTCAGCGCTCTTGTGCCTAATATAGATAAGAGCCGTATAGTAGGTGTAAAAACTCCGCAGCTTAAAATGCTTGCAAAGGAACTGTACGAAAAGCCGGAGGGCAGGGAATTTATGAATTCTCTTCCTCATGAATATTATGAGGAAAATAATATTCACGGCTTTATGATAGAACGTATAAAAGACTTTGACGAGTGCATGGCGGAGACTGAAAGATATCTGCCGTATATAGATAACTGGGCGAGCTGCGATCAGCTGCGCCCGACGGCATTTAAAAAGCACAAGACGGAGCTTCTTGAAAAAATCAGAGTCTGGCTGCGCTCAGATGAGGTATACACTGTGCGCTTCGGCATAGGTATGCTTATGGTGCATTTTCTGGACGGAGATTTTTCACCGGAGTATCCGGCGCTTGTGGGAAAAATTCACTCTGAGGAATACTATGTGAACATGATGTCCGCATGGTATTTTGCAACGGCGCTTGCAAAGCAGTATGACAGCGTTCTGCCGTACTTTACCGAAAAACAGCTTACGCCTTTTGTTCACAATAAAGCCATTCAGAAGGCTGTGGAGAGCAGAAGAGTGAGCGATGAAAGAAAGGCATTTCTCAAGACTCTGAAGTACAGAGAAAAAGATAATTAAGCACTTTTACCCCTATGGAGATTTAAATTTATGACCATATTATTCGTTTTACTGGCAATTCTGCTTTTTGGAGTACTCATAGGAATCCATGAATTCGGACATTTCACCATGGCGAAAGCCTGTGGAGTGAAGGTTGAGGAGTTTTCTATCGGCATGGGCCCGGCGATCCTTAAAAAGCAGAAGGGAGAGACTCTTTATTCATGGCGTGCAGTGCCCATAGGCGGCTTCTGCGCAATGGCAGGTGAAGATGAAGAATCTGATGACCCGAGAGCTTTTTCAAATCAGGCAGCATGGAAGAAAATCCTTATACTTGCCGCAGGCGCATTCATGAACTTTGCTCTGGGACTGCTGATTGTAATAATTCTGTTTTCCTCCGCAAAGGGCTTCAGAGCTCCTGTTCTCAAGGAGTTTGTGGACGGCTGCCCTTATGAGAGCGCAGACGGACTTCAGGTAGGTGACAGATTCCATAAAGTAGACGGTCACAGAATATACCAGTTTTACGATGTATCCGATTTCCTTTCAAGAGGAGACGGAAAATATGATATTGAGGTTATCCGTGACGGCAAAAAGGTAAAGCTTCACGATTTTGAACTGGTGCCGGTTGAATATGAAGGCTATGACACAAAGATGTACGGATTTATATTTGACATTGATCCGCCGACCTTTGCGAATAAGCTCAGACATTCATGGAATACAACCATGCAGTTCGGCCGCTGGGTCTGGATGGGTCTGGAGCAGCTTGTAACAGGCAAGGTCGGAGTTAAGGATCTGTCCGGACCTGTGGGCATAGTTGACCTTATGGCAGAAACCGGCCAGCAGGCTGTGAGCTTCGGAGATGCCATGTACAACATCTTCTATCTTGGAGCATTTATTGCGGTTAACCTTGCACTTATGAATTTGCTGCCTATTCCTGCACTGGACGGCGGCAGAATATTCCTGCTTATTGTGACCCTTATAATCGAGAAGATCACAAGAAAGAAGCTTAATCCCAAGTATGAGGGATATATCCATGCGACAGGAATGGTCCTGCTGCTGGGACTTATGGCGATTGTAATGTTTAATGATATAGTGAGGATATTTATGCGATGAATAAGAGAGATAATACAAGAAAAATAAATATCGGAGGAGTATGTATAGGCGGCGGTTCTCCGGTTGCGGTCCAGTCCATGTGCAATACAAAGACATGGGATGTGGAGGCAACGGTTAACCAGATAAAGGAATTTAAGGCTGCGGGCTGTGAGATAGTCCGCCTTGCAATTCCCGATATGCGTGCCGCTCAGGCAATTTCCGAGATTAAAGAGCGGGTGGATATGCCTCTTGTTGCAGATATCCATTTTGACTATAAGCTGGCGCTTGAGGTTGCCGAAAGAGGTATTGATAAGATAAGAATAAACCCCGGTAATATCGGCGGCGAGGAAAACGTAAAGGCTGTTGTTGATGCCTGCAAAAAGAGAAATATTCCTATTCGCATAGGCGTTAACGGCGGAAGCCTTGAAAAGCGCCTTATTGAAAAATACGGTCATCCCTGCCCTGAGGCACTGGTGGAAAGCGCAAGCGACCATGTGAAGCTTCTGGAAAAGTATGATTTCCACGATATCTGCATTTCCATGAAGTCCTCAACCGTACCGCTCACCATTGCTGCAAACCGTCTTGCATCTGAGGTATTTCCTTATCCTCTGCATCTGGGCATAACCGAGACAGGAACCGAGTGGAACGGAACCATTCAGTCCGCTGTCGGCATAGGAACGCTGCTTAGCGAGGGAATAGGAGACACTATAAGAGTTTCACTGACTGCCGATCCTGTTAAGGAAGTCAGCGCAGGTATTGCAATTCTGAAAGCAGCAGGACTGAGAAAGGGCGGAGTTAAGCTTGTCTCATGCCCCACCTGCGGCAGAACTGAAATTGACCTTATCGGCCTTGCACATAAGGTGGAAGAGCGGGTAAAGGATATGCCCAGAGACATTACCGTTGCGGTTATGGGCTGTGTTGTTAACGGCCCCGGTGAAGCAAGAGAAGCTGATTACGGCGTTGCAGGCGGAAAGGATTGCGGACTTCTGTTTAAGAAGGGCCAGGTTTTAGGTACATATCCCTATGAAAATCTCTGCGATGCACTGGTTGAACTAATAGAAAAGGACGATAATAAATGAGCGAGCACACAGGGTTTCTTACCATGTTCCCCGGTTGTGAGGATCTGGAAAACTTTGCGGGCGGACTTCATAACGCATACATAAGCGACGTGCAGATTGATGAGGGAGAACTCACCATGACGGTCTGCGCAAATTTTGCATCCATGCCTTCACCTGTTGAGATTACAACTCTGACAGAGCGGCTGAAAAAGGACTATGCCTTAAACGGCGTGGGCCTTGTACCTGATTATCCCAGACCTAAATTTGCATCATCTTCTGCGATGACCGGTTCCAATACCAAGACTCAGGAGGGCGCACCCACAGGCGATGTACTGTACGGCAAAAAAATAAAACAGCGTCCAATCCCTATGAGCAACCTGTCTCTTGAATCCGGCAAGGTGACTGTTGAAGGCGACGTGGTGGTTGAGGCCAGCCGCACCCTTGCAAAGCGGGGCGGAGCTGTGCTGAACTTTGACATTACAGACAGAACCAATTCCATTAAGGTATCAAAGTACCTTCGTTCTGACGATGACCAGTCGATAATCAATAAGATTTCAGCCGGTGACCACCTGATTGTACAGGGCGAGGTTATATACAGTAAATACGATGACGATATGGTTCTTGAGCCCAGAAATATTATGAAAGGCAAGAAGTATATCCGTCCTGACGAGGCTCCCGAAAAACGTGTTGAGCTGCATATGCATACAAGGTTCTCAGCACTTGATGCACTTACAGATCCTGCTGCAATTGTAGAACGTGCCTCTTACTGGGGTATGCCTGCCATTGCGGTTACGGACCATGGTGTTGTGCAGGCTTTCCCGGATATGTGGAAAGCAGGCAAAAAGTACGGAGTTAAGATAATATACGGTGAAGAGTGCTACTTCGTAAATGACATGGACGGTAACTCTGCCGTTATCGGCAAGAGCAAGCTGCCGCTTGATACGGAGTTTGTAGCGTTTGATATTGAGACAACGGGTCTTAATGCTATGAACGACAGAATTACGGAGATCGGCGCAATTATTTTCTCAGGAAATGAGATTAAAGACACATTTAACACTTTTGTTGACCCTCAGCGTCATATTCCGGCCGATATAACCGAGCTTACCGGAATTACGGACAATGACGTCAAAGGCGCACCTCTTGAAAAAGAGGCAATGGAGAAATTCATTGAGTTTATAGGCAACAGACCCATAATTGCCCATAATGCTCATTTCGATGTTGGCTTTATGACAGCCGCTGCAAACAGAAACGGGCTTAAATTCCTGCCGGTGTTTATTGATACTCTGGCACTTTCTCAGGCACTTTGCCCGGATTTAAAGCGATTTAAGCTTGATACGGTTTCAAATCATCTTAACCTGCCTAAGTTCAACCACCATCGTGCTACTGATGATGCAATGGTAGTTGCAAGAATTATGGGCAAGTTCCTGCCTATGCTTCAGCAGCAGGGAGCAAAAACTGTTGATGATATTGAAACTGTCTATCACTCACTGAAGAGAACAGATGTGGCGAAATCCCACCACATGATACTTCTCGTAAAGAACCGCACAGGCCTTAAAAACCTGTACGAAATGGTTTCGCAGTCATATCTTAAATACTTCCACCGCACCCCCACCATTCCGAAGAGTCTGCTTATACAGCACAGAGAAGGTCTGCTGGTAGGCTCAGCCTGCGGCATGGGTGAGCTTTACGGTGCGGTTATGAAGGGCGCAAGCCATGATGAGCTTATAAAGATAGCCTCATTCTATGACTATCTTGAGATTCAGCCTATCTGCAACAACGGCTTCCTTGTGGATAACGGAGTTGTAAGTGATGTAAGCGTGCTTCAGGATTATAACAGAACCATTCTGAACCTCGGACGGGAGCTTAATAAGCCTGTAATTGCGGCATCTGACGTTCACTTCCTTGATGCAGAGGACGAGCAGTACAGAAAGATTCTTCAGGCTGCAAAGCAGTACAGCGATGCAGACCGAGGCTGCCCGATATTCTTCAGAACCACCGATGAAATGCTTGCAGAGTTTAAATATCTGGGCGATGAGGTGGCAAAGGAAGTTGTAATTACAAATACAAGAGCCATTGCAGATCAGGTGGATGAAATTGAACTTCTGCCTAAGGAGCTTTTCCCGCCTAAAATTGAGAACTCGGCAAGAGATCTTAAAGATCTGGTTTACGGAAAGATGCACCGTATTTACGGAGAGCATCCTCCGAAAATAGTACAGGATCGAGTGGATGTTGAGCTTAATACAATTCTGGACCATAACTATGATGTTATTTATATGTCGGCTCAGAAGCTTGTTAAAAACTCACTTGAAAACGGATATCTGGTAGGCAGCCGAGGAAGCGTTGGCTCTTCCATGGTTGCATATATGTCTGATATTACCGAGGTTAACTCACTTCCTCCGCACTATGTATGCCCCAAGTGCTGCCACAGTGAGTTTGTGCTGGACGGCAGCTACGGATGCGGAGCTGATATGCCGGAGAAGGATTGTCCGGAGTGCGGTACAAAAATGAACAGAGAAGGATTTGACATACCGTTTGAAACATTCCTGGGCTTCCCCGGCAACGAAAAAACACCTGATATAGACCTTAACTTCTCTGGAGAATATCAGGCCAAGGCACATAAATATACAGAGGTGCTTTTCGGTTCCGATCATGTTTTCAGAGCCGGCACCATAGGCACCCTTGCGGAAAAAACGGCCTATGGATATGTTAAAAAGTATCTTGAGGAAAGAAATATAACTGCAACCAAGGCAGAGGAAAACCGCCTTGCACAGGGCCTTGTCGGTATAAAGCGTACAACCGGTCAGCATCCCGGCGGACTTGTTGTTATTCCGCAGGATATGGATGTAACCGACTTCTGCCCGGTGCAGCATCCGGCAGATGACCCTGACAGCGATATTATTACTACACACTTTGAATATCACTGCATGGAGGCAAACCTTCTGAAGCTGGATGAGCTGGGCCATGATGACCCCACCATGATAAGAATGATGGAGGATATGACCGGAGTAGATGCAAAGAAGATTTCTCTTTCGGACCCCGATACCATGGCGATGTTTACAAGCCCGAATGTTCTGGGGCTTCCCGATGATGACCCCATTATTGGCAAAACCGGAACGATAGGTGTGCCTGAGTTCGGTACAAACTTTACAAGGCAGATGCTTGTTGATACTCAGCCTCATGCATTTGATACTCTGGTACGACTTTCCGGCTTCTCACACGGTACTGATGTTTGGGCGGGAAACATTCACGATCTTATTGTTAATGGTATTGCAACTGTTAAAGAGACTGTTGCCTGCCGAGATGACATTATGCTTTACCTTATTTCCAAAGGAATGAAGCCGGCACTTGCCTTTAAGACAATGGAGGCTGTTCGTAAGGGTAAGGTAAAAAAGAGCGGAAATTTCCCAGACGATGCTGAAGAGCAGATGCGCTCACTGGGCGTTCCGGACTGGTATATTGAATCCTGCCGAAAGATTGCCTACCTGTTCCCCAAGGCACACGCAGTTGCCTATGTTATGATGGCATTCCGAATTGCGTGGTTCAAGGTACATGAGCCGCTGGCATTTTACAGTGCATATTTCTATCGCAGAAGTCAGAAGGGCGGCTTTGATGCCGAGATGATGACAGGCGGAGCGGATTCTGTACGCAGAAAGATAAATGAAATGCACCGCAGACATGATCTCACTGCCAACGAAGAAAACCTTCTGGTTACAATGGAGGCTGTGTATGAGTTCAATATGCGTGGATTTGAATTTGCACCTATTGACCTTTACCAGTCGGATGCTACAAAGTTCCTTATAACTGAGGATAAGCGTATACGTCCGCCGTTTGTATCCATTGCAGGACTGGGCGAGACTGCCGCTGTTGATCTGGGTCATGTTAAGGAGCTTAATCAGAAATTTATTTCTATTCAGGAGCTTTCAAGAGTATGCCCCAAAGTAGGTCAGACTCATTTTGAGCAGCTCAAGAAAATGGGCGCTCTCGGAGATATGCCTGAAACAAGCCAGATAAATCTTTTTGAAATGTAAGAAAAAACCTGTTCTGAATTTTCAGAACAGGTTTTTTATATTTTATAACAGCGATCCCTGAATGAGGGCGTCTTCATCAAAAGCTTTGTTTATAGTATTTAAAACTCTCTTTTTATCACCGCTCCACAGGGGAGCAATAAGCTCACGCTTTGCTCCGTCTCCGGTTATCCGGTGGACAACCATCTGCGGCGGAATTCTTTTTATGCAGCCTTCAAGAATCGGGATATATTCCTCAAGTTCAAGAGCCCTGAACTTTCCCTCACGGTAATCCATGGCAAGGTCTGTGTGCTCCAGAATGTGCAGAAGCTGAAATTTAACCCCGTCAGCACCGGATTTGCCTATATATTCGGCAGTCTGAAACATCATTTCCGCACTTTCACCGGGGAGGCCTATTATCATATGTACAATTACATTTAAACCGGCGGCTTTGAGCCGAGACACTGCATCGTCAAAAACAGGAAGCTTATAGCCACGGCGTATATATTCTGCGGTTTCCTCATGGATAGTCTGTAAGCCAAGCTCCACCCAGACAGGCTTTATTTTGTTAAGCTCGGATAAAAGCTCCACGACTTCGTCGCCTACACAATCCGGCCTTGTGCCGATGGACAGAACGGAAATTTTAGGATTCTCTATTGCGGCGGTATACAAAGACCTTAAATAAGGGAGCGGGGCATAGGTTGCAGTAAAATTCTGAAAGTAGGCAATATAACCGCCGCCTTTGTTCTTTGCCGAAACTTTTTCGATTGCCTTATCTATGGCTGCATCAAGGTCAGAGCCGGCTTTTACGGCAAAATCGCCGCTTCCTCTGCCTGAGCAGAATATACAGCCCCGGTTATCAAGGGTGCCGTCCCTGTTAGGGCAGCTGAAATTTCCGTCAAGCGCCAGCTTATATAATTTCCTGCCGAAGGTTTCGTGAAGGTATGAATTGAGTGAGCGATAGTGTTCCATATGGGTAGTGTAAATTCCTTAATAATTTTTAAAGTTTTGTCTGTTTTGTTGATATAGTGAATTTGCAGGTGTAAAATAATAATACATATTAAACACAAATAATACAAGGGGGCAAGCCAAATGAAGCTGACTTTTTACGGAGCAGCCCATGAAGTTACGGGCAGCTGTACGCTTATCGAATCAGGCAATAAAAAGGGCCTTGTGGACTGCGGTATGGAGCAGGGCAAAGACATATTTGTAAACCAGAAGCTTCCTGTTGAACCGGCGGATATAGATTTTGTACTCCTGACGCACGCACATATTGACCACTCGGGAAATCTGCCGCTGCTTTATAAAAAAGGTTTCAGAGGCACGGTATACTCAAGTGCCGCCACCTGTTCTTTGTGTGAAATAATGCTCAGAGATTCTGCACATATTCAGATGTCGGAAGCTGAGTGGCAGAGCAGAAAAGCAATGCGAAACGGTGAGCCGCCGACAGAGCCACTTTATACTCTGGAGGATGTTGAGGGCCTGCTGGGACTTATGCGCCCATGCAATTATAATGAGCCTATTCAGGTAAATGAGGCCTGCTCAATAAGACTTACCGATGTGGGACACCTTCTCGGCTCTGCCGCAATAGAGGTCTGGCTCACAGAAGACGGACAGACCAGAAAAATTACATTCAGCGGTGATATAGGCAATATGAACCAGCCTATACTCAGAGATCCTCAGTTTGTAGAGGACAGTGAGTATCTGGTTATAGAATCAACTTACGGCGACAGGCTTCATAACCAGAGCCGCATAGATTATGTTACTGCGCTTGCGGAGCGTATACAGACTGTCATGGACAGGGGAGGCAATGTTGTAATACCTTCCTTTGCAGTAGGCCGCACTCAGGAGATACTTTATTTTATAAGAGAAATAAAGGAAAAGGGACTTGTTCACGGCCATCCTGATTTTCCTGTATATGTGGACAGCCCGCTTGCGATTGAAGCAACCAGTGTATTTTTACAGTGTGACACCGATTTTGTAGATGATGAAATGCGGGAGATTATAAGAAGCGGCAAGAATCCGCTTGTTTTCCCGGGACTTGAGCTTTCTGTTACAAAATATGATTCAATCGCCATAAATCAGAATTCAACCCCCAAGGTGATAATCGCATCCAGTGGTATGTGCGATGCAGGACGTATCCGCCACCACCTCAAGCATAACCTCTGGCGGCCCGAATGCCTTGTGCTTTTCGTTGGATATCAGGCAGCGGGAACTCTGGGAAGAATTCTTGTAGACGGAGCAAAGAATGTTAAACTCTTTAATGAGGATATTCATGTAAACGCACAGATTGATGTACTGCCCGGTGTCAGCGGTCACGCTGACAAGGACGGTCTGCTGCGCTGGCTGGGCGGCTTTAAAAAGAAGCCGAAACTTATATTTGTTAACCACGGCGACCCGGATGCGGCGGACAGCTTTACCGCCTGCCTGAATGATGAAATGGGCTATAAAGCTTTTGCACCGTACAGCGGCACAAGCTTTGATCTGCTCAGCGGAGAATTTATAAACATTACTCAGGGCAAGCCTGTGGAAAAGAAGAAAGCCCAAGCACGCAGAGTAAGCCATGTATTTGTACGGCTTATTACCGCAGCCGAGAGACTCCTCAAGGCTGCAAAGAAGCTTGAAGGCAGACCGAATAAGGAACTGGCTTCCTATGCAGACCAGATAAACCGCATTGCAGAGAAAATGGAAAAATAAAGCTTTTTTATAAGCATTATTGACGAAGCGGTCTCCCTGTGTTAACATAATCCTTAAAGAGAAAGAATGCGGATGAGGAGGAAGTCCGATGACAAATACAAAATTTGATCCCGGAAAAATACTGGGAGACAAAATAGTTGATATGAGCAGACAGGAGCTTTGTGAATTTGGCTCCAGACTCTGTAAAAAGATAAAAGAAGAAGTCGGTACACGGGATTACAGAGGCGGTATTTTCCCTGACAATATTTCCGTTGATGAAAACGGAGAAATTGCAATAGGACCTGCCGCAAAAAATGACTGGGACGGTCAGGAGCTTAACTTCCTTGCACCTGAGCTGTACTGGAACAGCAAAAAATCTCAGGCATCAGATGTTTATTCAGTAGGACTTCTGCTGTACTATGCTCTTAATAAAGCAAAGCTTCCGTATGAAGGCGAATGTGATAATCCTCAGCTTCGCCGCATGAACGGAGAAGATTTTCCCGCCCCCAGAGGTGCAGGCCGGAGACTTGGTGAGATTATCAATAAAGCAACTCACTTTAAGCCTGAGGACAGATATAAAAATGTGGAAGAAATGCAGATTATGCTTGATAACTGCATCCAGAATCTGTATCTGAACGGTGCGCCCAGTGCCGAGGCTATATTTAATAAGAACGACGATGACCTTTCCGAGATTGAGCGCATCATGGTCAATATCATCGAAAAGGGCGTTGAAGATCTTCCCGAGGAAATTCCCGAAGAAGAGGAAAAGCCCGCCGAAGAAGCTGCTGTAAATGCCGAAGCTGCTGAACAGGCAGAGGAAAAGGCTGAAACAGCAGAAAAGCCTGAGACTCCTGCAAAGGCAGAGGAAAAGCCCGATGAGGCAGAAGAAAAGGAAGTTATAAAGGTATATGAGCCTTCCAAGGTCAAAAAGCCTAAGAAGCCCGCACCTAAAAGACAGCCTGTGCCTATACTTACAGTTGATAAAAACCCCGAGCTTGAGCCGGTTGTAATACCCAGCCAGAACATTAGACCTGCTGTTCAGTACGGCAAGAGCGCTGAGCGGGAAAGAAAAATCGCAGCTCAGGTGAAAAAGAAGAACAATCATGCACTGGTTGGAGTGCTGGTAATCTGCGCTGTAATTGTTGTAGCAGCGATTATTGTCAATGCACTTCTGAATGATTTGAGTTGGCATAAGGATGATCTGCCGGAAGTTCCGCAGTCAGATAAACTGCCTATTGTAAAGCCCGACGGCTCTTCAGGCATGGGTATTGTAGATCTGCCCTCCGGTCTTATAGAGACTCCTCCTCCCACCGGCGGTATTCCGGTTCCTTCTGAATCTTCTGCTCCCGATACAGCAGCACCTGCCATCGATACAACAGTTTCTGCAACTGAAACTCCGGCAGTACCTGAGGCTCCCAAAGAGCACAGATATGAAATCTTCAAGGAAGATATCAGCTGGACAGAGGCAAGAGACAGATGTATTGAAAAAGGCGGATATCTGGTTGTAATCAACAATCAGGAAGAACTTGATAAGGTTATTTCCATTGCAAAGGCAGCCGGACTCAGCAGAATCTGGATAGGCGGCCACAGAATAAATGATGTTATCGTGTGGGAAAGCGGCGAGGATGTCAGCTTCTTCCCGGCTCCCTGGGGTACAGGCGATGAGCCTTCCTATGTGGACAGCTACGACGGCACCAAGGAAGATTATCTGATGCTCTGGAATAATGACGGCTGGCAGTATAATGACAGCCGCAATGACCCGGTTGCAGATTACCCCAAGTGGTACAAGGGTACAATCGGATTTATCTGCGAGTATGCAGACTGATAAATAACAAAACCGGCATTCCCAATCGGGAATGCCGGTTTTTACTGTTTTTTCAGCGTCTTTAAAAATTAGACTTTGATTTTGTCAAGCAGAGCTTCTACACGCTGTGCAAGATCCTTTAATGCACCGGGAGTGAAGGGAGACTTGAAGCCTGCTTCCTCCAGAAGGTCGGTCCAGACCATTTCTCCGCCGTGCTTGGAGAATCTGATGTAGCGCTTGAAGGCGTCATCATAATCTTCCTGAGAAGCAAGGAGGAAGTTGAATGCAGCGGTCTGAGCAAGGCAGTAGTCAATGTAGTAGAAGGGGCTTTCAAAAATGTGCATCTGGTACTGCCAACGGGTACCCTCTTCCAGATAGGGCATACCGTCAAAGCTGATGTAAGGTCTGTACTTCTTTTCAAGCTCGAGCCAGGCTTTGTTTCTCTCAGCGGGAGTCATGTCGGGATTTTCATAAACGATGTGCTGGAACTCATCAACTGCACAGCCGTAAGGAATGAAGGACAGACCGTCCAGAGCGTGCATATAGCGGTACTTGTCTGCATTTTCGCCGAAGAACTTTTCCATGTAGGGCCATGCAAAGAATTCCATGCTCATGGAGTGAGTCTCGGCAGTTTCCATGCCGCCGCACTGAAGCTCAAGAGCGAAACGGTTGTCAGCAATCAGATATGCGTTGAGAGCGTGACCTGCTTCGTGAGTTACAACGTCAACGTCGCCTGCGGTGCCGTTGAAGTTAGCCAGAATAAAGGGCTGCTTGAACTTGGGGAATTCAGTGCAGTAACCGCCGCCCCACTTGTTCTTGCGGGAGTCAACGTCAAAGGCCTCGTTGCCGATCATAAGGTCGATGAAATCACCGGTCTCTTTGCCCATAGCGTGATACATTTCGCTTGCGCCGGAGAAGATGTGCTCTTTGTCGCAGGGAACAGGGTCGCCGCCGGGGACGATAACTTCATTATCGTAGAACATGAACTTGTCAATGCCCATGCGCTTTGCATTTTCAAGACGCAGGCGGGAAACAACAGGAACGATATCCTCAACTACATTCTGACGGAAGGTGCGGACCTTTTCCTCGTCATAGCAGAGTCTGCCCATGCGGTAGTAGCCCAGCTCAACGAAGTTCTTGTAGCCCATCTTCTGAGCAATGCGGGTGCGGATATGAACAAGTCTGTCATAGATATCGTCAAGCTCTGCGGAGTGCTCTTTAAGGGTTCTGCCCAGAACAGCCATAGCTTCCTTACGGGTTTCACGGTCGTCGGACTTGTAATATTTTGCGAGCATGGGACGGGGCAGCTTTTCGCCGCGGAATTCAAATTCCATACCTGCCATAAGCTGAGAATACTCGCTTACCACCTTGTTTTCCTCGACCATATCCTCAATTACATTGGGAGCCATGGACTTGCGCTCAAGCTCCATGGACTGGAAGAGAACAGGGGACAGCTCCTTCTCAAGCTCTGCACGGAAGGGAGAGTCGAGAAGAGCGGAAGCGTACTGAACAGTGTAGTTCTGAACAGTAGGCATAATTTCATCGTAGTAATCCTTCTCCTTGAGATAGAACTCATCTACTGTGTTTATAGAATAGCGCATATAGGAAAGAGAATTACTGGTGTAAAATTCAAGATAAAGTGCCAGAAAATCCTCTCTGGCTTTTAAAACCTCAACAACTGAATCGGCGCCCTTGATCCTTGCAATGACGTCTTTCATCACTTTTTCGATTTCTTCCAGCGTTACACGCTTATAAGGAAGTTCGCTTACTTTCATTTATTTACCTCCAAATACCTTAAAGATAAATACACTATACTATAACGGAGCTTTTTTTGCAATCAGAGAAAAGCTGTGATATAATCATTTAGATCGAATTTATTGTGGATCGGAGAAATAATATGGAAAATACTGTTAATAAAGAACTTATAGATTTCATTTATGCCAGCCCTACCGCATGGCATACCGCTGCAAATGCGGCTAAAATTCTCGAAGATAACGGCTACACCCAGCTTTTTGAAAGCGATAATTATGATATAAAGCCCGGAAAAGGCTATTTTGTAAAAAGAAACGACTCTGCAATCATTGCCTTTAAGGTTCCCAAAGCAGATTTCAGAGGCTATATGATTATGGCAGCCCACGGAGATTCCCCCTGCTTTAAGATTAAATGCAGCCCTGCGGTTAAATCTGCAAACGCATACGTTCAGCTGAATGTTGAAAGATACGGCGGAATGATCTGCTCCAGCTGGCTGGACAGACCTCTTTCCGCAGCAGGCAGAGTTGTAGTGAGAGAAAACGGCAGAATTGTCAGCAAGCTTATAAATATTGACAGAGATCTGCTTTTAATCCCCAATGTGGCAATTCATATGGACAGAAGCGCCAACGACGGCAAGAGCTACAATGCAAATGTGGATATGCTGCCTCTGTTTTCTGCCGCAGACAGTGAAAACAGCTTTGAAAAGATAATCGCAAGGGAGGCAGGCTGCGAGGAAGAAGACATCCTGTCCTATGACCTCTTTGCATATTGCAGACAGAAGGGAACTCAGTGGGGAGCAGATAATGAGTTTATCTCATCTCCCAGACTTGACGACCAGCAGTGCGCATATTCCTGCCTTCAGGGACTTTTAAATGCAGAAGCAGGAGACAGCGCAGCTGTATGCTGCATCTTCGATAATGAGGAAGTGGGCAGCGGTACCAAACAGGGCGCAGACTCCACTTTCCTTGAAGATACCCTCTGCCGTATTTTTGATGCTATGGGCCGTGACAGAAGAGAGCTTGCACAGGTAATATCTCAGAGCTTTATGGTTTCTGCGGATAATGCTCATGCTGTGCATCCCAACCATCCTGAATATGCCGACAGAAATGACAGACCCCTTATGAATAAGGGTATTGTTATAAAGTATAATGCAAACCAGAAGTATACAACCGATGCGGTTTCAGCAGCTGTTTTCAGCGAAATATGCAAAAAAGCCGATGTACCTGTACAGCGCTTTACCAACCGTGCGGATATGCCCGGCGGCTCCACTCTGGGAAATATAAGTGCGGCTCATGTTTCCATAGATACTGTTGATATCGGCCTTGCGCAGCTTGCCATGCACTCTGCATATGAAACAGCAGGCGCAAAGGATACCGAGTATCTTATTAAGGCCGCAACGGTATTCTTCTCATCTTCTTTTAACCGCAGAGGATCAGAAATAGAGATACTGTAAAGTAAAACCGTAAATTGCTGGAAAAATTATAAAATTAAGTTAATTCACTTGATTTTGCAAATAAATTCGGATATTCTGTCATAGAATGTGAGTTTGGGAGAGAAAGTATTGAAAAGCTTTTCTGGATTATTAAAAAGACTTACTGCATTTGTGCTGTGTTTTGTGATGATTGCATCTGCACCGGCGGCCTTTGCGGAAGAAACAGGCCCTGAAGTGCCGTCTGAGGAAGAAAATGCGGATACCGGCATTATAAATTCCGATGAATTGCAGGCGGCTGTGGATGAATATATTAAATCCCACGGCCTGAACCCTGAAAATATCAGCATAGGCTACTGCTATACCGAAACCGGCGATACATGGTTTTATAACCCCGACAAGTGGTATTACAGTGCAAGTATGTATAAGGTTCCGCTGTTTATGATTATGGCGGAGCGGGAATACAATGGCGAGTATACACAGGATACGGAAATAAACGGAGTTAAGCTGTCTGAGCTTGAGGATATGGTTTTGATTAACTCCAATAACTATTATGCTCACCATGTAATGAACTTCCTTGGTGATACTCCGGTAGAAACAATGGAAGGCAACAGAAAATGCAGACATATGTACCTGCCTTATGCCGATCTGCCTGAGGACTACTATGTTGACAATTTCTTCGATTACAGCTATTTTACCGCTAGATTTATGACTAATGTTGTAAAAACCCTGTATTTCGATAACGAGCGCTTCCCCGGAATTATTGACAGGCTTAAAAAAGCACAGCCTGATACATATTTCAATAAAAAGCTGCAGGGCAGATATGAGGTTGCACAGAAATACGGCGCACTGGTTGATGTAAACGACGTACCTTTCAGCCATACAGCGGGAATAATCTATACTCCGCATCCGTTTATCCTTACAGTAATGACTGATTATATGGGATTAAGCGATGAAACCATTGCAGATATGGCAGTTTTGTTTGAAGAATATACACTGGGACTGGATTCAAAGCTGGAACAGTATGAGGCGGAAAAGGCGGAGGCCGCAAGACTTGCAGCCGAAGAGGAAAAGCGTCAGGCCGAAGAAGCAGAGCGTCTTGAGCAGGAAAGACTTGCGGAAGAACAGCGTAAAGCACAGGAAGAAGCAGCCAGACGGGAAAAGGAAATACTTGAAGCTGAAAAGGCTGCAAGGAAAGAAAAGATTGTAAAGATTTCCATAGTCGGTATTTCAGCTGCGGCTGTTGTTCTTGTGGTGCTTGCAGTGGTTTCTGCATCCAAAAAGAAAAAGCGGATGCCTCAAATTGAGCAGGAGCCTTTAAGAGCTGAAAAAGCACAGAGAAATGAAAGACCGCAAAGAACTGTAAAGGCATCACAGCCGGAGGACAGAAAAAAATCCAAACGGTCCGAACAATATAAACCCAAGCATTAAAGAAAAATTAACTGGTGGGATACTATGAAAAAAGCAATATGTATACTTTTGATAATATGCATGGCTCTGGGCTGCACAGCCTGCGGAGGCGGCTCGTATGGAATTAAGATAATTCAGACCCTTGTGGAGCAGGACTATTCTCTTGCTTTCAGAACCGGTGATCCTACTGCAACATATGTTATTGCAGCATTGGAGACTCTTGCAGCTGAAGGAAAGGTTACTGAGCTTTCTACAAAATGGTTTGGAGAGAAAGCGGTGAACTTTAAAAAGACTCCCGGCGCACTTGAAAAAACAGGTATGCCGGAACCCAGAGACTTTATAATAGGTGTCGATATCAATTCCTTCCCCATGGCATATATTGCAAACGGGGAATACTGGGGCTTTGATGTAGAGCTTGCAATGGCTGTATGCGAAAAACTGGGATGGAATCTTAAAATCCAGCAGATAGAAAAGGAAAATGTCTTTATCGAACTTTCCTCCGGCAACATAGACTGTGCCTGGGGCGGAATTGCACTTGATGAAAATGAAGTTGCAAAGGGCAAATATCTGCAGTACGGCCCCTACATACACAATGATATAGTTATCGCATCACGTGGCGGAAGCTTCATCTGGAATAAGCTTATGCTCTCAGGAAAAAAGATGGTTATGCCGTCCACACCTGAGGCACTGGCAGCTCTTGCAAACGACGAAAAGCTTTCCAAGCGTATGGGACAGATAACAAGACTTGCCGGCGGCAGCACCGAATGTTTTGACTATCTTTTCTCCGGTCGCTGCGATACAATTCTTGCAGACAGTACGGCGATTACCTACTTTAACTGCCACTGAGAAAAAAGCTCCCCTGAGAGGGAGCTTTTTTGCTGAAAAAATCAGCATAGTAATTTGAAAATCGCTGATTTTACAGGTATTTTACAGGCACATCAGGGCTTTTATGATTGACCTTGAGGGTATTTAATGTTAAAATATTATGTCTTAATATGTAAAGAAGATGGAGAATTATATGTGGCTTTCAGATAAATGGAAAGATTTTGAGCTTATAGACTGCTCAAAGGGTGAAAAACTGGAAAGATGGGGAGACTATTATCTGGT
>JAHHRR010000028.1 GCA_020025655.1 Oscillospiraceae bacterium | reverse complement strand
AAGTTGCCGTCGGGAGTCTGCTCAACGGTGCCAAGACCGGTTATGAGCTTCTGAACATCCTGGTCGGAACCGCCGGGGTTAGTAGCACCGAAGGTAGCCATACGGAACTTACCGGAAAGCTCGGTGGTGTTACCGAAGATGATGGAATTATCGGGCTTGTCAGAGGTCCAGTCGATGGAAGCCTGGCAGGGAGTCCAGTAGGGGTTGGTGGGGAATTCATCAACGCCCTTTATCTGAGCGTTGTAGAAATCGTAGTACTCATCAGAGTAGAGGGGAATTTCAGGCAGCAGCTGGTTCCAGCGGGTGATGTACAGTCTCCACCAGTCGGCGTAGACATCGTTTTCATCTTCCCACTCGCCGTCCTCAGGAACGGTGCAGTTGTAAACCATTGCGCGGCTCAGGAAGTCCAGACCGAGAGTGTAGAGAACACCATCACGCTCGATGTAAGCAGTACCGGTTTCCTCGTCCTCAATAACATCAGCAATGCTGACGTCCTTGCCAAACTGTTTGTACAGAGAAATATAGTCTACACCATATTCCTTGCCATTCAGGGTCTTAAGCTCCGCTTTTTCGGTAGTCTCAAGGACATCTTCCTCAGCGGGCTTGTCTGCGGGAGCTTCAGCAGGAGTCTCTTCAGCAGGAGTCTCTTCTGCGGGCTTTTCACCGCAAGCTGCCAGAGAAAATACCATCATAACAGCAAGCAGTAAAGCGATAAGCTTTTTCATTGTTTTTCCTCCTTTTATTTTTTACGGTGCACAGATTTTATACCGTAACATTTTTATAATCCGATGACCGTTCTTCTATTTTAAGATATAAGTCTAAAGTTTGCAATTTCATTGTAATCCGTGCACTTCTTTTTGTAGATACTCGCAATCAGCGTGCATATATACACACTAAAATTGTGCACTTTAACGAAGCAGATGGGTACATAATTGCAGAAATCTTTATACGGTCTTTATAGATAAAGTTTGTATAAAATTATCTGTTTCTCATAACGGCCTTCATACGCTGACCGTGGTCGAGAATACTCTTGCGGAGGCGGAGGTTCTGGGGTGTTACCTCAAGAAGCTCGTCATCTGCGAGGAACTCGAGGCACTGCTCAAGGCTGAGCTGTTTAGGAGGAATAAGGCGCAGAGCCTCATCGGAACCGGAAGCACGGGTATTGGTAAGGTGCTTTGTACGGCAGACGTTTACAGGAACATCTTCGCTCTTGGGGCAGACACCGACGATCATGCCGGCATAAACCTTTGTACCGGGGCTTATGAACATTGCGCCTCTGTCCTGAGCGTTCCATATACCGTAGGCACAGGCCTCGCCGGTCTCAAAAGCGATAAGGGAACCGGTGCTTCTTCTTACGATATCGCCCTTGTAAGGCTCATATCTTTCAAAGACGGAGGCCAGAATACCCTCGCCCTTGGTATCAGTCATAAATTCGTTTCTGTAACCGAAAAGTCCTCTGGAAGGAACCAGGAACTCAAGCTTCATACGGTTTCCAACAGGAGTCATCTCAACGAACTCGCCCTTTCTCTGGCCGAGCTTTTCCATAACGGCGCCCATGTAATCCTGGGGCACGTCAACAACGACTCTCTCAATAGGCTCGCACTTTTTGCCGTCGATTTCCTTGTAAAGCACACGGGGAGGAGATACCTGGAACTCATAACCCTCACGGCGCATAGTCTCCATCAGGATGGAGAGGCTCATTTCGCCGCGGCCGGCTACATTGAAGCCGTCGGTGCTGTCGGGAATTTCGGTAACTCTCAGGGAAACATCTTTAAGGGTTTCCTTGATAAGTCTATCCTTTATCTGGCGGGAGGTAACGAACTTACCCTCACGGCCGGCATAGGGGCTGTCATTAACAGAGAAGGTCATCTCCAGAGTAGGAGCGCCTATCTTAACAAAAGGAATAGGCTCTGCAAAGCCTCTTGCGCAGACGGTATCACCGATGTTAATTTCACCCAGACCGCTCATTGCGATAATGTTACCTGCGCTTGCCTCGGTAACGGGAACCTTATTGAGGCCCTCGAACTGATAGAGGGAGACAGCTTTTGCCTTAACATTGGGGCCTTCGTTATCGTGGTAGTTGCAGACTTCGATTTCCTGATTCTGCTTAATGGTACCACGCTCGATTCTTCCGACTGCGATACGTCCCACATATTCGTTATAGTCAAGGCTGGAAACCAGCATCTGGAAAGGAGCCTGCTCGTCACCCTGAGGTGCAGGAATGTATTCCAGAATAGTTTCAAACAGAGGCTTGAGGTCAGTACCCTGAACCTCGGGAGAGTAGCTTGCAGTGCCGTTTCTGCCGGAGCAGAAAAGCATGGGGGAATCCAGCTGCTCATCAGTAGCATCCAGATCCATAAGGAGCTCCAGAACCTCATCCACGACCTCGTGGATTCTCTGGTCGGGCTTATCTATTTTATTTACAACAACGATAACTCTGTGGCCCATCTCAAGTGCACGGCTGAGAACGAAACGGGTCTGGGGCATTGCGCCCTCGGCAGCGTCAACCAGAAGGATAACGCCGTTGACCATTTTAAGAACACGCTCAACCTCGCCGCCGAAGTCGGCGTGGCCCGGAGTATCTACTATATTGATTTTGGTGTCACCGTACCATACTGCGGTGTTTTTAGCCATGATGGTAATGCCGCGTTCACGCTCCAGATCGCCGGAGTCCATAACTCGGTCAACCACTTCCTGGTTTTCACGATATACGCCGGACTGTTTGAGCATCTCATCGACCAGAGTAGTCTTACCATGGTCAACGTGGGCAATTATTGCAACATTTCTCAGTTTATCCATATAATTTCTTTGGCTCCCAATCATTAAGTTTCATAGACTTTTTTATTATAGCACAAAATAGAATTTTATCACCAATCACTTTAAATTGCAAGGGATATTTTGCTCTAAAAACCTGATTTATCAACGATTTACACGGCATTTTTGGTGCATTTCTCTCCCTTTGAGCAAAAATCAAAAATATTAGCAGAAATTGTAATTTTTCCGATTTTCAAATGCTTTGATTGAAAACCGGCATAGCTCGTGTTAAAATCAGTTAAAACTAATAATTATTCACGGAGATTTCCAATGTCAGATAATTTTTTTGCTTATATTTCCCGTATGCGATATATTAACCGCTGGAGTCTTATGCGCAATTCCATGCCTGAAAACATTCAGGAGCACAGCCATATGGCTGCCGTTATAGCCCACGCTCTCGGCATTATCCGGCGGGATGTTTTTAATATTCCCTGCAATCCCGATAGATGTGCTTCCGTCGCCCTTTATCACGACTGCTCGGAGATATTAACCGGTGACCTGCCCACACCCATCAAATATCACAGTGAAGAGATTTTAGGTGCCTACCGTCAGGTGGAGGATCTGGCCTGTGAAAAGCTGCTTGCCACTCTGCCCGAAGAACTGAAGGCTTCATTCAAGGATGTTTTGAACGGTGAAAGTGCCGCAGAGCTTCACGACATTGTAAAGGCCGCAGACAAGCTCTCCGCCTATATAAAATGCATAGAGGAGCGCAAAGCAGGAAGCAACGAATTTTTATCCGCTGAAAAGCAGATACGTGCTCAGCTGGATGCAAGTCCAATGCCTGAGCTTAAATACTTCATTGAGCATTTTATACCCGCCTTTGAGCTGAGTCTCGATGAGCTGGGTACTATTGAATAAGGAGAATTTATGGAAAAAGAACAGATTGCCAGAATAAACGAGCTGGCCCACATAGCTAAAGAACGTGAGCTTACAGCAGAAGAGTTTGAGGAGCGTGCAGCCCTGCGCAAGCAGTATATTGAAGAGTTCCGTGCCAACACCAGAGCTGTTCTGGACAGCGTTGTAATCCAGACTCCGGACGGAAAGCGCCACAAGCTTCCCAAAAAGGAAAAGAAATAATTCCCCGCTGAAAAGCCCGGCGGGCATAAAGCAGCTATACTAAAAGTGAGAAAACGGAGTGACCAAGGTCACTCCGTTTTCCGGTTCATACCGTTTTATGGCCGTCTGTCCGGTCATAGCGGATTTTTATGCGTTTTTAAATTTCCTTCCAAACAGAAGCATATAAAGTCCGATACCGGCGCCGAGAATGCCTCCGTAGATATTCCAGTTTACATTCGGCCCTATATAGTACAGGTCGTAACCTCTGGTTGCTCCGGTAGATTCAAGGAAAAGCTTATAATAGGAGCTGAGCTCAGCCTTGGCTCCGGTTCCCACGGCAATGCCCCATATTGCAGTTATCAGGCAGAACACAGCCAGAATACTTCCGGTTTTAATAAGAAGGCTTCCCATGTCAGACTCGGACGGATCCTTAATGTGGCTCAGCACCACAAGACCTGTCACCAGAGCAGTCTGCCCCAGAGTCATCATATCAAGGCAGCCGCCTGCAATAGACAGAAGCACGTCTGTGGCCGTGCAGGCCAGTGCAATCCTGATAAGCAGCTTTTCGGACATTCTCTCCCTTAAATAGCGGACAATGAATGCCACAAGGAAAGCAAGGAACATAAGCGTTCTTATAATCAGTAGCACTGCGTCGCTGCCTTTCATAAATTCCGCAAAAAGCCCCATAAATACATCAATTACAATGAGTATAAGCGAGCCTGCCAGCAGAGTCGGGAACACACGTCCCTCTACCCTGCCGTACAGAAGAGCAATACCAGTGCCCAGAGTAAGCAGGTTCATAATGCCCAGCCAGTCCGGTGAAAAAAGCATCCTCATTATAAGCAGCACACCGGCAACTATCTCCGCTATGTGCATTTCATTATTTCTGTTTGATGTCATATATTTCTCCTTAAAATGCAGTTACTGCGCTAAATGAATTTTGAATTAGACTAGGCTAACTCCGGCAATTAAATAAAAGCCCACCTATCAGGCGGGCTTTATTAAAAGTCACTCGACAGAAATCATGTAGTAGTATACAGGCTGATTACCGCAGACAACGCTGACCTCAGCATCGGGGAAGCAGCCGGTAATGGTAGTTGCATTATCGTTTGCTTCGGCCTCGGTAACATTCTCGCCGTAGTAAACGGTGATAAATTCAGGCTTGAACTCGTCAAATGCCCAGCTCAGTTCTTTGAACAGGGTCTTTATATTGGTATAGCTTCCCAGAAGCTTACCGTCAAGCAGTGCGAGGAATTCGCCGGCGTGAATATTATGTCCGTCAAAGTCGGAGTCTCTTGCTGCATAGGTAACCATAGCGGTGTGGACATTTTCCATTGCCTCTTTCATGGTTTCAACCATGACCTCTTCGCCCTCATCGGGGTTGAAGTTCAGCAGTGCGGTAACGCCCTGAGGAACGGTCTTTGTAGGCATAACAATTACCTTCTTCTCGGTGAGAGGAATGCACTGTTCAGCTGCCATGATAATATTTTTATTGTTGGGGAAAACAAGAACGGTAGATGCGGGAGTTCTGTTGATTTCCTTCAGAATATCATCGGTGGAGGGGTTCATGGTCTGGCCGCCGGTGACAACTCTGTCAGCGCCCAGTTCCACAAACAGAGCTTCCATACCGCTGCCTGCGCAGACAGTTACAATGCCGAATTCCTTTTCAGGCTCAGCAATTACTTCCTTCTCTTCCTCTTTGGGAGTGGGAGCATCGTTTGCAGGAGCTGCATTAGTGATTGCAGAATGCTGCAGCTTCATATTTTCAACCTTAACGGTCACAAAGTGACCATAGGTAACAGCCTCGGAAAGAGCTTTACCGGGGTCATTGGTGTGAACGTGAACCTTGATGATTTCATCATCGTCAACAACCACAACGCAGTCGCCCAGATTTTCAAGGAAGGCTCTCAGCAGAGCAGGATCCTTGGTGTTTTCTCTCTCAACGATAAACTCTGTGCAGTAGGAGAAGCGGATATCCTCGGTATTAAAGTCGGTAAAGTCTGCACCGGCCTTGGCCTCTTCCACATCCTTGTCGGAGGGAGCCTCGGTAGGGGCTTCGATTTCACCCTTAAAGGATGCCAGCATAGCCTTTAATATAATAATGTATCCTTTACCGCCTGCATCTACAACACCGGCCTTTTTAAGTACGGGGTTAAGATTAACAGTATCCTCAAGTGCCTCTTCACCGGAAGATATTGCACAGTTGAGAACATTTTCCATGCTGGCACCTGCTGCGGCTGCCTCAACGGCTGCCTCAGATGCAAGTCTGGAAACGGTAAGAATAGTACCCTCTGCGGGCTTCATAACAGCTTTGTATGCTGCATCTACGCCGGCTGCCATAGCAGCGGAAAAATCGGCGGTGTTTGCATTCTCCATGCCCTTGAGCTTCTTGGCAATGCCTCTGAAAAGCAGAGACAGAATAACGCCGGAGTTACCTCTGGCGCCGCGGAGCAGTGCAGACGATACACAGCCTGCGGCATCGCCGATAGAGTCAAAGCTTCTCTTTCTCAGCTCGGTTGCTGCATTGTTGAGCGTAAGGCCCATGTTTGTGCCGGTATCGCCGTCAGGAACAGGGAATACGTTCAGTTCGTTCACCATCTGTATATTTGCGTGAAGCGCCGCATCTGCGCACAGAACCATGTCCTTAAACGCTGCGGCATCAATAAAATCTCTCAATTAAAGCACCTCCGGGGACAAGCTGTCTCTCATCCCATAATTGTATCTATATATACGTCAACACTTTTCACCGTAACGCCGGTGGACTTGGACAGCTTATAGCTGACTTCCTTCATAATGCTTCTGGAAACAGCGCTGATATTCACACCGTGATCAACACCAATATGAAGCTCCAGGGATACGCTGCCGTCTTCATTATAATGTACCTCTACGCCCTTGGACATTGACTCTCTGCGCAGAAGCTGTAAAGGACCGCCTTCGCGGCTGCGGCCTGCCATGCCTTTAACGCCGAAGCAGCTTGTTGCCGCGTCTCCAGCAAGATTTGTGAAAACCTCATTGGTGATGCTTATTCTGCCATTATCATTTATTATGTTCACCATAGCTGACGAGCTCCTTCCTATTGCTTTCAAATAATTTACCAGTCTGCGCCAAGGCGCAAAACCGATTATACGATTATAATACATCTATATCAAAAGCACAAGCATAACTTAGGCATTTCCCTGTTTATGTATAGTTTTCTGTCTATCAATCACAATTTTTTCGCAAAAACAGCTCATTTTGCTTGTGTTTTTTTACGACTTCGCTCGAAAATTTTGCGACATAAGTGTTTACAATTTATCATTTTAATGTTAATATTACCATATTCCAATACGTTGTGCGCTCAGTGCTTTGCCCTGAGCGTAGTTTGGCGTTGCGGGATAAACCACTGCAAATACTATAGTTTGGAGATGAATATAGACATGCAGAGACATTTCAAAACTATGGACGGTAACACCGCTGCCGCCCATGTATCCTACGCATTCACTGAAGTCGCAGCTATCTACCCCATCACTCCCTCCAGCCCCATGGCCGACTATGTCGACCAGTGGTCCGCTCAGGGAAGAAAGAACATTTTTGGTTCCACCGTTAAGGTGCAGGAGATGCAGGCTGAGTCCGGTGCTGCCGGTGCTGTTCACGGTTCCCTTAACGCAGGTGCCCTGACCACCACCTACACCGCTTCTCAGGGTCTTCTTCTGATGATCCCTAATATGTACAAGATAGCCGGTGAACTTCTCCCCGGTGTATTCCACGTCAGCGCACGTTCCCTGGCAAGCCACACTCTGAACATCTTCGGTGATCACAGTGACGTTATGGCATGTCGTCAGACCGGCTTTGCTATGCTGGCTGAGAGCAATGTTCAGGAAGTCATGGATCTGGCTCCTGTTGCTCATCTGGCTGCTATTAAAGGCCGTGTTCCTTTCCTTAACTTCTTCGATGGTTTCCGCACCTCTCACGAGCTGCAGAAGATTCAGGTCTGGGATTACGATGATCTGAAGGATATGGTCGACATGGATGCTGTTAACGCATTCCGTGCACGTGCTCTGTCCTCCGAGCATCCCACCATGCGCGGTTCTCACGAGAACGGCGATATCTTCTTCCAGAACCGTGAAGCTTCCAACAAGTACTACGAAGCTGTTCCCGGCATCGTTGAAGAGTACATGGGCAAGATCAATGAAAAGCTCGGTACCGACTACCAGCTCTTCAACTACTATGGTGCTCCCGATGCAGACCGTGTCATCGTCGCCATGGGTTCCATCTGCGATGTCGCAGAGGAAGTTATTGACTACCTGACCGCTCAGGGCGAGAAGGTCGGTCTTATCAAGGTTCGTCTGTTCCGTCCCTTCTGCCCCGATAAGCTCGTCGCTGCTATTCCTGCAACCTGCAAGAAGCTGGCTGTTCTGGACCGCACCAAGGAGCCCGGCGCACAGGGTGAGCCTCTCTACCTCGACGTTGTTACCGCTCTTGCAAACGCAGGCAAGACCGACATCACTGTTGTCGGCGGCCGTTACGGTCTGGGTTCCAAGGATACTCCTCCTTCTTCCGTTTTCGCTGTTTACAACGAACTCAAGAAAGCTGAGCCCAAGCGCCAGTTCACCATCGGCATCGTCGATGATGTTACCTTCATGTCCCTGCCCGAAGAGCCCGCACCCAACACCGCAGCAGCAGGCACCATCGAGTGCAAGTTCTGGGGTCTTGGCGGTGACGGTACTGTCGGTGCAAACAAGAACTCCATCAAGATCATCGGTGACCACACCGATAAGTTCGTTCAGGCCTACTTCCAGTACGACTCCAAGAAGACCGGCGGCGTAACCGTCAGCCATCTGCGTTTCGGCGATAAGGCCATTAAGAGCCCCTACTACATCAACAAGGCTGACTTCGTTGCCTGCCATGTTCCTTCCTACATTACCAAGGGATTCCCCATCGTCCGTGACGTTAAGCCCGGCGGAACCTTCCTTGTTAACTGCCAGTGGGATTTTGCAGAGCTTGAGCATCATCTGGATGCTGCTTCCAAGCGCTACATCGCAAAGAACAATGTTCAGCTTTACATGATCAACGCTATCGACCTTGCCAAGAAGATCGGCATGGGCAAGCGTACCAATACTATCCTTCAGTCCGCATTCTTCACTCTTGCTAAGGTTATGCCTCAGGAGGATGCAATCCGTTACATGAAGGATGCTGCTCTCCACTCCTACCTGAAGAAGGGTCAGGATGTTGTTGACATGAACTACGCTGCTATCGATGCAGGTGCTACCGCTTTCGAGAAGGTAGAAGTTCCCGCATACTGGGCAGACGCTGTTGACAACAAGGAAGTCGAAGCTGTTACCGGTCGTGAAAAGACCGTTAAGATGGTTAAGAACATCCTCACTCCCATCGACAAGATGGACGGCGATTCTCTGCCTGTTTCCACCTTCGTCGATCATGTCGACGGTACCTTCGAGCTGGGTGCTGCTGCATACGAGAAGCGCGGTATCGCTGTTACCGTTCCTAAGTGGGACGGCACCAAGTGCATCCAGTGCAACCAGTGTGCATTCGTCTGCCCCCATGCTACTATCCGTCCCTTCGCTCTCACCGAGGAAGAGGCTGCCAACGCTCCTGAGAACGCAGAAATCGTTCCCATCAAGGTCGGCAAGGGCAAAGGCGTTTACAAGTTCAACATGGCAATCTCCACTCTGGACTGCATGGGCTGCTCTGTCTGCGTAGGCAAGTGCCCTGTCGGTGCTATTGAGATGGTTCCCATGGAAAGCCAGATCGAGGAGCAGAAGGTCTTCGATTACATGGTCGAGAACGTTTCCGAGAAGCCCGATATGTTCGCTCCCACCGAAGTCAAGTTCAGCCAGTTCGCTCAGCCTTACCTGGAGTTCTCCGGTTCCTGCGCAGGCTGCGCCGAGACCAGCTATGCTCGCCTCGTAACTCAGCTCTTCGGTGATCACATGATCATTTCCAACGCAACCGGATGCTCCTCTATCTGGGGCGGTCCTGCTGCTACTTCCCCCTACACCGTCAACAAGGAAGGCCGTGGTCCTGCATGGGCTAACTCCCTCTTTGAAGATAACGCAGAGCACGGTCTTGGTATCCACCTCGGCCAGAAGAAGATCCGTGACGATCTGAAGCAGTTCGTTGAGGTTCTCGCTGAGGATGCAAGCAATGCAGAGCTGCAGAAGGCTGCTCAGGATTATCTGGCAACCTACGACGACGGCAATGCAAACCAGGAGCCCTCTAAGCGTCTGGTTGCTCAGCTCGAGGCTGTCGGCCCCTGCTGCGAGGCAACTGAGAAGCTGCTTGAGAAGAAGTCCTACCTGAACAAGAAGTCCGTCTGGATCTTCGGTGGTGACGGTTGGGCATTCGATATCGGCTTCGGTGGTGTTGACCACGTTCTCGCTTCCGGTGAGGATATCAACATCTTCGTATTCAACACCGAGGTTTACTCCAACACCGGTGGACAGGCTTCCAAGGCTTCCAACATCGGTCAGGTTGCACAGTTCGCAGCTGCCGGTAAGGAAATCAAGTCCAAGAGCCTTGCTGAGATCGCTATGACCTACGGCTATGTCTACGTTGCACAGGTTGCAATGGGCGCTAACAGCGTTCAGACCCTGAAGGCAATCGCAGAAGCCGAAGCTCATAAGGGACCCTCTCTTATCATCGCTTACGCTCCCTGCGAGATGCACAGCATCCGCGGTGGTATGGCTAACTGCCAGAAGGAAATGGAGAAGGCTGTTAAGTGCGGTTACTGGAACCTGTTCCGCTTCAACCCCGACAACGCTGAGAAGCCCTTCACTCTGGACAGCAAGGAGCCCGCAGGCGGCTACCAGGAGTTCCTGATGAACGAAGCTCGTTACAGCAGACTTACCCGTGAGTTCCCCGAGAGAGCAGACGCTCTGTTCGAGGCTTCCGAGGAGAATGCAAAGGCCCGCTACAATCATCTGATGAAGCTCAAGAGCCTCTACGAATAATCCTTAATAAAACAATATTTTTCAAGGCTGCCCTTTCGGGCAGCCTTGTTTTTTGTCATTGCCGCAGATTTCAATTTTAAGTTGACCCTTTGGGCCGAAAATGTTATTATTACAATGTATTGGAATGTAATTATGCAGCGGCCTATCCGCTGTTTTACCTTTCATTATTGAGCTTTTTAAATACGACTGCCGATGCAAATGCCGCTGTGCAATACCGGCAGCACCGATTGTTCAGCTTCAAGGAGGAATTAACTTATGAGAGCAAGTCGTGGTGTCAGAATAGCTTTTGCCGTTCTGATCCTCTTAGTTTTTGGTTTTTATCTTTATGTACACGTTGCTGAAGGTCCTTTCAGCGATGACGCCGGAACCTTCCACATAAGAAATCAGGAACCCTCTGCACCCGCAGCGGAGCCTGAGGAAGAACTTCCCATAGAAACTCCCGAGCCTACACCTACTCCCACACCCACACCTACTATCGATCCCAATTCTCCCGTGGGAAAAGCAGCTGCATTGGGTCTGCCCAAGCCCCCCGATATAGATATCACCTCATGGGAGTTCCTTATGGCTAACCCCGACCACAGCATTGAGGAGTACGAACCCCCTCTGGCTGAATATCATGCTAGATCAGTAAGCGATTACATGAGCTCTTATGATGAGCTTTACTTCGATGAGCGTATTTTCGATCCTATAACCCAGTTCTCCATGGGTGCAGTTGAAGCCGGAAACAAGGTATTCCTCTCTTCCGGTTACAGAAGCTACAACACTCAGGTAGGACTTTTCAACAGAAAGCTGGGTCAGGGATACAGCGAGGAAGAGGCTGCAAAAATTGTTGCCCGCCCCGGTACTTCTGAGCATCAGACCGGCCTTTGCTGTGATATAACCGATAGGCCCTACGATTTCAAGACCACTGACCTTGAAAACACCGAGCTTTACAAGTGGATGAGCGCACACTGCCACGAGTACGGCTTCATTGTCCGCTTCCCCAAGGAGAAGGAAGATATCACAAAGATCATGTACGAGCCCTGGCACTTCCGCTATGTCGGCGTTGAAGCTGCTACATATATGGTAGAGAACAACCTCTGCTATGAAGAGTTCTATGATCTGTACACTGGCTGATGCGGTTATGTGGAGAATTAAGTCTATGAAGAAAAATCTTATCAGCTTTCTGCTTATAGTGCTGGCCGCAGCAATGCTGTTTTCCATGGCAGCCTGCGGAAGTACAGCCTTTGCCGAGGTACCGGAAGCCACCCCCGAGGCCGCTCCCGCAGAGCCTGAACCCTCAGCCAATATAATTGAGGCTGAAGAGCCTGCCGAAGCTCCTGAAAATGAAGCTTCCGAAGAAGCCGGTTCCGTACCTGAATATAAAACCGCTGCCCGTTACGATACAGCATGGATAGAGGAGCTTAGAAACACTCTTCCTCCTCTCCCGGATATTGATATTAACAGCTGGGAATTTGTTGTCGCAAATTACTATAACTGCCTTAATCAGTTCGGCCCCGAAAACTACGGCGGCTATGAAGGTCAGGGCGTCGACTCCAGAATAGTTGAGGCCGCAACGAACTTCATTAATGCTGCAAGAAACGAAGGCTACCATATGTATATGGCTGCCGGATACCGCAACTTTGAGTACAACAAAAACCATTACATTTCCTACTGCCATGAGTTCGGCAGCGCAGATGAAGCCGCAAAATATTTTCTGCCTCCCGGATGCACCGAGCACCAGACCGGTCTTGCAATAGACCTGACTGACGACTATGAACACAGCGCCTTCTTTGCAGAGTTCGGCAACGAGGAATTTCTGGAGACAGATGCATATAAATGGGCGCTGGAGCATTGCGCAGAATACGGATTTATAAACCGTTATCCCGAAGGCAAGGAAGAGTTTTACGGTTATCCCTGCCACTGTGCAGGTCATTTCCGCTATGTAGGCGTTGAAGCTGCAAAGTATATCACCGAAAACAACCTCTGCCTCGAAGAGTTTGTTGCTCTTTATGATCCCAGTCTTGTTTTCATCCCCAGCAAAATCACCGAGTAATTGCCGGCAAAATGCCGTCGACTAAAACAGACCGCTTCTGCGGTCTGTTTTTTCATTTTCAGCATTCGGGGAAGCTTATCTCCCTGCATCTTGATACACACCTCCGCCGCAGGTAAGCATAAAAGCAAAAAATCCTCAGGATTTCATCCTGAGGATTTTTCATATTACACAAGTTTAATTTCTTTGCAGGAATTTTCTCCGAAGATTTTTTCCATCTCTTCCTTGTATTCTGCAAAATACTCTTTCGGCATAAGTGCCTGAACGCAGCCTGCAAATCCGCCGCCGTGTACTCTCCATGCGCCCTTGCCGGACAGCAGCTCCTCGCTCTTTTTGAGTCCCTGCAAAAGCTTGGTGTCTCCGGTAGCACTGGTCACAATGTTATTGAGAAGCTCTTCAGAGGAACGTCCAGACTCATTCATAAGTCTCATATACTCCTGACCGTCACCACGTTTAAGAGCATCTCTCATACGCGGTACACGCTCATTTTCATCGAAGAAGTGCATAGCTCTGCGAACCGGACGGTTTGAGGGGTCCCAGCCCTTGCTTCTGAACTCCTCCGGATCAACATCACCCAGAACACCCTTATCGAACATATTTGCAATATATATCATGTCTGCCGGAATCCGGGCATAAGAGGTATCAAGTCCTGCGTGGCTTCCGCCAGTATCTGTAAGGCAGAGCGTAAGACCCATAGAATCAAAATCTGCCTCAATAGGCTCTACCTCGTTGGTTTTAAAGTCAGCATAAAGCGTGTGGCCCAGTGCGCAGACCAGACCCATAAGCCCGCAGGGTTTGCCGAAATGCTTGTTTTCTGCCCTCTGGGCAAGTCTTGCAATTACAACCGGCTCAACCTTGCCGCCGTTAAAGAGTTCGCTGAGGATTTTGCCTATAAGCACAGAAAAGGCAGCAGAAGAGCTGAGTCCTGCGCCGGCAGGAAGCGTGCTGCTTATTTCGGCATTAAATCCGCCGATTGCAAGCCCCATCTCATCGAAGCCGTCCATAACTCCACGGACAAGTGCCGCAGGTGTACCGAATTCTCTGGGATTCACAGCAAGCTGTGAAACTTTTATATCAAAAGGCTCATAGCCCTCTGAGTTAATATGCACAACACCGCTGCCGTTAGTTTCACAGCGTGCGGTTATTCCTAAATCTATTGCGGAAGCCAGGATTCTTCCGTTCTGGTGGTCTGTATGATTTCCGGCCAGTTCAGTTCTGCCGGACACAAATACTTCCTTCATCATAAAAATTCTCCGTATTCTACTATAAAAAGCCATTTCATTACAAATAACATGATATACCAAGGCAAAATCAATGTCAACTCATATTGAGAAATATACGTTGACAGTCAAGATTCGTTACAATTTCCTTGCCTTATTATGCCATTGCTTATATAATATCTAGTATATCTATAAACGGAGGCAGATTATGAAAAGTGCAAACGGAATAAATCTGACCATGCTCTGCGACTATTACGAGCTTACCATGGGCAACGGCTATTATGTAGGCGGTCTTAAAGATCGTATAACCTACTTTGACGTTTTTTACCGCAGTGTTCCCGATAACGGCGGGTTTGCCATTGCTGCCGGTCTCGAGCAGATAATTGACTATGTTCAGAAACTTCATTTTAATGAGGAAGATATTGAATACCTGAGAAGCCGTGATATGTTTGATGATGGCTTTCTCGACTACCTCAAAAATTTCCATTTCAGCGGAGATATCTGGGCAGTTCCCGAAGGAACTCCCATCTTCCCCGGTGAACCCATTCTTACCGTAAGAGCTCCTGCTATTCAGGCTCAGCTGGTAGAAACCTACATTCTTCTGGAGCTTAACCACCAGAGCCTTATTGCTACCAAAGCAAACCGTATATGCAGAGCCGCAGAAGGCAGAGCTGTTATGGAGTTCGGTTCCCGCCGTGCTCAGGGTATAGCAGGTGCTGTCACCGGTGCAAGAGCTGCCTATATCGGTGGCTGCGCAGGCACCGCCTGCACAGTTTCCGACGAGATTTACGGCGTAAAGGCTCTCGGCACCATGGCTCACTCCTGGGTTCAGATGTTCGACACAGAGTACGACGCATTTGTGGAATACTGCAAGACTTATCCCACCAATGCCTGCCTGCTTGTGGACACCTATAATGTCATCAAATCCGGTATCCCCAACGCAATTCGTGCCTTTAACACTGTTTTGAAGCCCATGGGCATCACAAACTGCGGCATACGCATTGACTCCGGCGATATCGCATACCTTACCCGACAGGCAAGAAAGATGCTGGATGAAGCAGGCTGGACAGGCTGCAAAATCACAGTTTCCAATTCTCTGGATGAGCGTCTTATCACAGAGCTTCTGCATCAGGGTGCAAAAATTGACTCCTACGGTGTAGGCGAAAGACTTATTACCTCCAAGAGCTCCCCTGTTTTCGGCGGTGTTTACAAGCTTTCCGCTATTGAGGACAAGGACGGTAATATTATACCCAAAATCAAGGTCAGCGAAAACGTCGACAAGATCACAAATCCCGGTTTTAAGAAGGTCTATCGCTTCTTCAGCCGCCAGACCGGCATGGCAGAGGCTGACTATATCTGTATGCACGACGAGGTAGTGGATGATACAAAGCCCCTTGAAATCTGCGACCCCGATGCCCGCTGGAAGAGCAAGATTATGGAGGACTTCAAGGCTGTTGAGCTTCAGGTTCCCATATTCAAAAACGGTGAGCTTGTATACGATATGCCGTCTCTGGAGCATATTAAGCGCAACTGCGCATATCAGGTCAGCACTCTCTGGCCCGAGGTAAAGCGTTTTGATTATCCCCACCAGTATTATGTTGACCTGTCACCCAAACTTATGGAGCTTAAGGACGAAATGCTCCACAATTTCGGTAAAAAGTCCGGTAACAACGGATAAGTTATAAAACCTCATTCTAAACACAAGGAGAACAGTGATATGCTTCCCAATAACGTATTGAATTGGGGACACAGCAAGAGCTGTATACGAGAACTTGCGGCCTACGGCACAGCCCGAAAAGCTGAGATCGGCGAAGACAAGGTGTTTGATTTCAGCCTCGGAAACCCCAGCGTACCTGTGCCTGATTGTGTTAACGAGGCCATAAAGGATCTTGTAAATTCCAATGTCCCCCAAATCCACGGCTATACCCCCGCTGTCGGTCTGCCCGGTCTGAGACAGGCTATTGCAGATGATCTGAACCGCCATTGCAGTGTAAACATCTCCCCTGCGCTTATTTACGTCTGCTGCGGTGCTGCTGCCGGTCTTGCCTCCGCCATGAAGGCATTGCTGCTTCCCGGTGAGGAGGTAATATGCTTTGCCCCCTTCTTCCCTGAATACAGAGTGTTTACAGAGGGTGCAGGCGGCGTACTCAAAAGCGTAAAGCCAGATGAGGCTCTTCAGCCCGATCTGGAGGATTTCAGGAACGTCTTAAGTGAAAAAACAAAGCTTGTTGTTGTAAACACTCCCAATAACCCCTCCGGTGTTATTCTGACCGCAGACACCTTAAAGAAGATGTCTGATATTCTGCGTGATGCAGAGGCCAGATACGGTCACAGCATATACCTTGTCTCCGACGAGCCGTACAGAGAGCTTGTTTATGACGGACAGCCTGTTCCCTGCATTTTTGATTTTTACCACAACACTATCATGTGCTATTCATTCTCAAAGTCGCTGAGTCTGCCCGGTGAGCGTATAGGCTACATTGCCGTCAGCAGCGAAGCCGACGAAAAGGATGATGTTTTCGCCTGCGTTGCCGGTGCTGCAAGGGCAATGGGATATGTCAACGCCCCCAGCCTTATGCAGAGAGTGATTGAGCGCTGCATCGGCTGCACTGTTGATCTCTCAACATATCGGGAAAACAGAGAGCTCCTTTATAACGGTCTTAAAAGCCTGGGCTTCGACTGCGTTTATCCCGACGGAGCTTTCTATCTGTTCTTAAAGACCCCTGAACCCGATGCCAAGGCATTCAGCGAAAGGGCTAAAAAATACGAGCTGCTGCTTGTCCCCAGTGACGATTTCGGCGTTGGCGGATATGTAAGAATCGCATACTGCGTATCATCCGAAATGATCCGCAATTCCATGCCCGCTTTCAAGGCACTGGCTCGGGAATACGGCCTTTAAATTAAATTCTGTTGAAAACTAAAATTGCACCCCGCTGTCTTTCAGCATAAGCTGCTGATCGGCAAACGGGGTGCAATTTATTTTTAAGTATTTTCTGTTAAATTACATCTTCTCAGGTGCAGTTACACCGATAATGCTGAGGGAAACCTCAATAACCTTTCTGGTGCATTCTGCAAGTGCAAGACGTGCTTCAAGAACGCCCTCTTCTGCATCCTTAATACGGCAGGCAGAGTAGAATTTGTGGAAACGTGAAGCAAGCTCGGTAACATACTTGTTGATACGGCTGGGGTCATAGTCTCTGGAGGAAAGACGAATTTCCTCAGGCAGAGCAGCCAGCTGCTTAATAAGCTCACGCTCAGGCTCGGTGTTAAGGAGTGCTATATTTACATCCTTGAATTCAGGAAGCTTGTGGCCCTCTTCTGCAAGTGCTGCAAGCATGGTGCAGATTCTGGCGTGTGCATACTGGACATAGTAAACAGGGTTCTCGCTGTCCTGACGTATAGCAAGCTCAAGGTCAAACTCAACAGGGGATTCAGGTCTGGAGTTGAAGAAGTAACGTGCTGCATCAACAGGAATCTCATCCAGAAGGTCTGTCAGAGAAATTGCCTTACCGGTACGCTTGGACATACGGACAATCTCACCGTTTCTGGTGAGCTTTACAAGCTGCATCAGAACGATATCAAGTCTGTGCTCACCGTCAAGACCCAGTGCGTCAAGTGCGCCCTTCAGTCTTGCAACATGGCCGTGATGATCAGCGCCCCAGACATTTATGGCCTTATCAAAGCCACGCTTTTCAAGCTTGTTGCGGTGGTAGGCAATATCAGCTGCAAAGTAGGTGTAGAAGCCGTTTGCTCTGCGAAGAACATCGTCCTTCAGCTCGAGCTTTTCAATATCCTCGGGCTTTTTGCCGGCAGCCAGGAGCTTGTCTCCAAGAATTTTGGAGGTGTGGAGCCAGAGTGCTCCGTCTTTTTCAAAGGTGAAGCCCTTTTCAGTGAGCAGATCAACAGTTTCCTTAACGTATCCGCTCTCGTGAAGCTCGGACTCGAAGAACCACTGATCGTATTCTATGCCGTAGCGGCGCAGATCAGACTGCATCTTGGGGATGTTTCTGTCAAGTCCGAAGCGTGCCATCTCAGCATGACGCTCTTCAACGCTGCGATCGAGATAATCATCACCGTGCTTGTCATAGAACATCTTGGCAAGCTCTTTTATATCATCGCCGTGATAACCGTCCTCGGGGAACTCAACTGCATCCTCGCCCAGTATCAGCTGACGATATCTCACATCAATGGAAGTTGCAAACTTTTCTATCTGGTTGCCTGCATCGTTAACATAGAACTCACGCCATACATCATATCCGGCTCTGTCCAGAATAGATGCCAGTGCATCACCCAGAACACCGCCACGGGCATTACCCATGTGCATGGGACCGGTGGGGTTTGCGGAAACAAATTCCACCATAACCTTCTTGCCCTTGCCTTCATCAATGCGGCCGTAGTTCATGCCTTCTGCATTTATAGCAGCCATAACATCCTCATACCACTTATCAGACAGGCGGAAGTTTATAAAGCCGGGGCCTGCAACCTCAACAGAAGAAAACCAGCTGCCCTCAAGCTCTGCATTTGCGCTGAGTGCTTCGGCAATCTTTCTGGGGGCCATGTGCATTGCCTTGGCACCTGTCATGGCATGGTTTGCGGCATAGTCGCCGTTTGCGGTATCCTTGGGAATCTCTACTGTACCTTTAAGCTCTGCTCCCTGAGGCAGCTCGCCCTTTTCAGCGGCCTTTAAATAGGCAGCATTAAGTATCTCATTTATTTTTTCTCTTGCGCTCTCTATCATATTAGCCATTTGTTCTGTCTCCCATCTGCTTTACACTTATAAAAAATTTGTTTCTGGTAACTACTGCGTGCTCCATATTTACAACATAGTCAAGCTCCATGTGCCCGCCGTTTTCATCGAAATCATGAACTACCTCTCGGGTATCTATGCCCAAGTTTGCCGTGCCGTACGGAGTTCCGTACTGGAAGGAGCTTTTGCCGCCGGACTTAAAGCTCATGCGGCTGGTAATAAGGCCTACCCGATTAACCACAACCTCTTCCGGTGAAATTATAAGGCTGGTTCTGGTTCCCTCCATACCTGTGACAACGCTTTCATCATAGCTTATGCAGGCAACATCGTCCTCAAAGGAATATCTTCCGTCGGTGGTAAACTCCACACCGTCCTGTTCCTCAAGCCCGTAATTCTGGAGGCTCTTTATTGATATTATAACATCGCTCATATTTTCTCACACCTCCATAACCGGGATATGTTCCGGCATAATACTAAGTTTTTCTCCCAGAAATGTCTCTGCTCTCTGTGCAAATTCATCTGCCGAACCGCTGGTATAGCAGGAGAGCTTTCCTTCTCCTCCGAGAAGATCATTTTCTGTAAGATAATCTCTGAGGCTTTCCGCCGCAGAGTCTGCCGCACTTATAAGCTTTACATCCTCACCCAGATATTTTCTCAATGCCTGAGCAATTATTCCGTAATGGGTGCAGCCAAGCAGAACCGCAGAGGCTTTTGCCTCTTTTACAGGTTTCAGATATTTTTCCACAGTCCGGAGCAGTTCTTCATCATCCTCTCCGGTGCGGCCCGCCTCTATAAGGGGCACAAAGTCCGGGCAGGGGACACATATTATCTCTCTATCCGGGCTGAGTTTCTTTATTGCATTATAATAGCCTGCACTTTTTATGCTTGCCTCAGTGGCAATAATCCCAAGCGGGCTTTCGCAGGGTACCTGAAGCATTGCCGATACTGCGCTGTCTTTAACACCGAAGGCCCTGACAGGATAATCCTCTATCGTCTGGGCGGTATTGCATGATATAGTGCCGCAGGCCGCAAGAATCGCCTTTACATTAAAGCTCTTCAGGAAATCCATGTCCTGCTGCGCTATACGCCGCAGTTCAGCAGGCGTTTTTTCTCCGTAGGGAACCCGGGCGCTGTCGGCAAAGTAAATTATATTTTCTTCCGGCAGGAGCTGACGCAGCCGCTTTACAGCCGTTAGCCCACCCAGCCCTGAGTCGAATATTCCCACAGGTCTAAAGTCCATTAAATTCTCCTATAATAAATATAAGTTTAAATTAAACGCTGACATCTTAATATAACTCATTTTCCCTTGTAACACAAGGGAAATTTATAAATCTGTACATAAACTGTAAGGATTTCATAGGAAATTCCCCACTAAATTCGATTTTTCGTAAATTATTCCGCACACCGCCGGAGCTTTACTGCGTCCGGACATAATTTTCTTCGTTCAGCACTTCAAATTTGTATCCTTTCAATAGTGGAATTAGGCCCGTCTGTCTGCTATAATAAGTGTAAAGGGAACTATGTCTGTTTGGTTAAAGGAGGCGGCATTATGCATATAGAATTCAGTGATAAGGAATACCGACGGCTTCTCGATATGGTTTATATCGGAAACTGGATTTTGAATTCCACCCGTGGCAGCGACCGCTTTGAGGACTACGACCTTTTGCAGGAAAAGCTTTTTGCTATCAGCCCTCTGAGGGGTATGTCCTCTCTTGTGCAGCTGGAGGACGGTCACTTCTTTCCTTCCAAGGCTTATGAAGAAGGCGGAATTCACGAGGCCATAGCCGACTATGAGGATGCAGTTTTCTACAACATTCTGGCTGAAGAGCTGGCTCGGCGGGATCTGGGTCTTGAGGACTCCGACCCTGAGGATTTTACCGATCTGCAGATTAGAATGGAAGAGTATCTGGCAGAATTTGAGAAGCACGGTTTGGACTCTATAAATATTGATATGTAAGCTCAGATGAGTTTAACATAAAGAAAGGCAAAAATTATGCATGACGAACTGACAAAAGAAGACATAAAGAAAATGCGTGAGGAGCTTGAGTACCGTCGGGTAGAGCTTATGCCCGGCCTTATGGCTGAGGTAAAGCGTACCCGTGAATTCGGTGACCTGAGCGAAAACGACGAATACAAGACTGCAAAAAGAGATCTTAACCACAATAAAGGCCGTATCCGCTACCTTGAGGGTATGATAAAGACCGCAAAGGTTATAGACGACCGCTCCGGCAGCGACGAGGTCGGACTTTACGATAAGGTTGAGATTTATATGCCGGAGGATGATGAAACCGAAATCATTCAGGTAGTCACTACCGTCCGCTGCGACCCTATGAAGGGCCTTATCAGCAAGGAGTCACCTTTCGGCAAGCAGGTTCTCGGCAAGAAGGTAGGCGACAGATTCACCGTTCATGTAGATGATTCCTACTCCTATGAGGCCGAAATCCGTTCCATCACCAAAAGTGCTGACGACGGTTCCGCACCTCTGATGCAGTTTTAATTTCCACCCTGTACGGTTAAATTACCGTACAGGGTTTTTCTTATAATTTTTCCTTGATTTGCACGGGAAATATCGAAAAAAGCCTTGACATTGCAAGGAAAAACAGTATAATAATATAGCCTGTCAAATGCAGGCATCCTTGCTCCTGACACAGATCGGGGGCCATTAGACCAAAAGGAGGTGTAACCATGGCAAAAGCAAGCGAAAAGTACGAGGTAATGTACATCATCAACCCTAACTTCACTGAAGAGAAGACCGCAGAGGTTGTTGAGAAGTTCAAGGCACTTGTTGAGGCAAATGGTACTCTGGAAGAGATGGAGGAGATGGGTAAGCGTAAACTGGCTTACGAAATCAACTACATTTCTGAGGGTTACTATGTGCTGATGAAGTTTACCAGCGCTCCGGAATTCCCCGCAGAGCTGGATCGTATCCTCGGTATCACCGACGGTATCCTGCGCCGCATGATCACTCTGCGTGCAGAATAAGGAGGCGGTCAAATGTTAAATCACATTGTAATTATGGGCCGTCTGACCCGTGATCCGGAACTCAGATATACCCAGTCCCAGACGCCCGTCGCATCTTTCACCGTGGCTGTTGACCGTGATTTCAGCGGCCGTGATGGTGGTGAAAGACAGACCGATTTTATCGACTGTGTGGCATGGCGTTCTTCCGCCGAATTTGTCAGCAAGTATTTCCACAAGGGCAGCATGGCCGTCGTTTCAGGCCGCCTGCAGCTCCGTGACTGGACCGATCGTGACGGCAATAAGCGCCGTAGCGCAGAGGTTGTTGCTGATAACATCTACTTCGGTGAGTCCCGCCGCAGCGAGAACGAAGGTCGCAGCGATAATCGCAGCTACAACAGCTACGACTCCAATCGCTATGATTCCGGTCGTTCCAACAGCTACGACAGCGGACGCAGCACCAGTCCCGCCCCCTCCGCATTTGCAGAGCTGGACGACGATGATGGTGAAATTCCGTTCTAAAATCTGAAATAGGAGGATACAGCTTTGGCTTTTGATAAGAACAATCCCAAGAATCGCAGACGTAAAAAAGTCTGCCAGTTTTGCGTAGACAAGGCAACCAGCATTGACTACAAGGACACTGCTAAGCTTCGCCGCTTCATGTCCGAGCGCAGCAAGATTCTGCCTCGCCGCACTACCGGTGTATGCGCTATGCATCAGCGTATGCTCACTGAGGCAATCAAGAGAGCTCGCCAGATCGCTCTTCTGCCCTACGTAACTGACTAATTGATTAGTTTAAAACTGTCGTTTCTTTTGAAACGGCAGTTTTTTTATTGAGAAAATTTTCATCCTTATATATGAAAAAGCTCCGTTATTTATAACGGAGCTTTTAATTTTATTTTTCAAGCTTCAGGAAATCCTCAACCGCCTG
>JAHHRR010000027.1 GCA_020025655.1 Oscillospiraceae bacterium | reverse complement strand
CCCACAAATAAGCCCCTGTGCCCAAAATAAAGGCACAGGGGCCTGTTTTATCAATGTAATTAGTATAGCTTTGCCTATATAATAACATACACAGGAATAAATTATACTTTTTTCATATAACCTGTTTTGAACTGAGAGGAGGTGAAAACATGGAAGTGAACAAGAGACTGCGGGCAGCAAAATACGGATACATAATACTTTCCGTTTTAACATTCGCACTGGGAATTGTGATAATCACAAAACCCGATGTTCCATTTACCATGTTGCGTTTGATAGGCGGCATTCTACTGATTTTACTGGCCGGAGTCAAACTTATCGGCTACCTGTCAAAAGACAGATACAGATTGGCATTTCAGTTTGATCTGGCATTCGGAATCATCTCACTCATTATGGGGCTTACACTGATTCTGAAGCAAAGCCTCATAACAGATACTGTTTCAATTTTACTGGGACTGCTTATTCTAACTGACTCGCTTTTGAAAATACAGATTTCCATTGACTCAAGAGAATTCGGTATCAGCAAATGGTGGCTGGTTTTAATAATTGCAATTGTAACTGCCGCATTCGGCCTGCTTCTTATGGCTATAACATTTGAAAATCATGCAGTGCTTATGCTGCTTCTGGGAATAGCCCTTGTAAGTGAGGGAGCGCTGAATTTGGCAACAGTTTTGACGGCGGTCAACATTCTGCAGAAAAAAATTACATATATAATTGAGTGACAGAACCTTAAAAACTGATTTTGAAAAATGAAAAGGAGGAAATGCAATGGATGCAAGTACAACTTTGAAAAAATTAGGAATTGAGCAGGTATTTCGCTATCTATATAAAGATCCCGAAAAAAATCTCAGAAAGCTTATGGACTGGGCAGATAAATTTTCCAAGGGAGGCTTTCCCTCACAGCGCAGAGTAATTCGTGAGATTATTGAAAATCCGGATCATCCGTATCATGAGTACATCCTTAAAATTCTGAGAGATGTAGACCCCGAGGTTACAAAGACCATAGTCTCAAACTTCTTTATAAATGCAAGTATGGCCGGCTGGCGCAAGCAGGATGAATACAGAGAAAAATACGGCTGCAATGTACCCTGGGCGATTCTTATGGACCCGACTTCGGCGTGCAATCTGCACTGCATCGGCTGCTGGGCGGCAGAATACGGCAACAAGCTTAATCTGAGCTATAACGAGCTGGATGACATTATCCGTCAGGGCAAGGAAATGGGCGTGTATATGTATATCTATACAGGCGGCGAGCCGCTGGTAAGAAGGTACGATCTTATCCGCCTGTGTGAAAAACATTCTGACTGTATTTTCCTTTGCTTCACAAACTCCACATTGATTGATGAGGAATTTGCTGATGAAATGCTGAGAGTCAAAAACTTTATCCCTGCAATCTCTCTGGAAGGCGATGAAGAGGCAACAGACAGCCGCCGTGGTAAGGGTACATACCAGAAGGTAATGAAAGCTATGTCTCTGCTTCATGAAAAGAAGCTTCTGTATGGTATTTCTTCATGCTATACAAGCGTTAACTTTGATTCCATTTCAAGCGAGGAATATTATGACAGCCTGATTGATCTCGGCGCATATTTTATCTGGTACTTCCACTATATGCCCGTTGGAAATGATGCATCCACCGAGCTTCTGCCTACCGCAGAGCAGCGTGCCGAAGTCTACCGCAGAATCAGACATCTGCGTTCTACAAAGCCGTTATTTGCGATGGACTTCCAGAATGATGCTGAGTATGTTGGAGGCTGCATAGCCGGCGGAAGACGATACCTGCATATTAACGCAAACGGTGATGTAGATCCCTGCGTATTTATCCACTATTCAGATTCCAATATCCGTGAAAAATCTTTGCTGGATGCCTTACGCTCACCGTTATTTATGGCATATCATAACGGACAGCCGTTTAATGAGAATATGCTGCAGCCCTGTCCCATGCTTGAAAACCCCGATAAGCTGCGCAAAATTGTAGCCGAGACCGGCGCTGCCTCAACTGATCTGCAGTCACCTGAAAGTGTAGAACATCTGTGCGGCAAATGTGATCACTATGCAGCCTGCTGGGAAGCTGAAGCTAAGAAGCTGTGGCAGCCTAAAGAAAAATAATCCTCAGATGCTTTACTGCATATAGTCCATAAGTTATTTGCAGTTTCCACTGTGAAGCATACTCAATCCCGCTGCCGTAAAGCAGCAATTATACTGAAAAAGGGGGAGAGATAATGGATACCCTCGAGAGACTGAAAGAATTATTAAAGCAGCTGTCTCCGGATTTTAATTATGATGAATTAAAAAGGGAGAACACACTCAGAAATGATCTGGGACTCGATTCGCTGACCATTACAATACTGTCAATACTGGTAGAGGATGAATTCAATATTCCGGCAGTAAATGACATTCACCTTACCACGGTGGGAGACTTATGCGATTATATAGATGATGTGCGGTGTATGATGTGAATTAAACAGAAAAACCGTCTGTAAAGTAGACGATGGTTCGATATTACATGGCGTGAAGCTCATCTCTGACAAAAATTAAGCAAAGTGTCCGGTTTGCCCAAAATTGAAACATAAAGCCTGTTATGCCTGAAATTCAGACTATGTGAGTGCTGCGTCCATTCAAAAACCTGCTATACCAACATAATATATAATGTATGGAGAAACCTCTTGTACGCTTAGCAATACCCATTTTTTACCATTGAAATTACGGGTATAGCTGTCAGGGCGTTTATGACAGTGTTCGGCGGAACGAGAAATACTGCGCTGCTTTTCCAAAGACCCAAATCGTAGAATATACGATTTGGTCTTTGGACTTTTATTGGCGCAAGGCGGCATTAAACTACAATATCAATTGTATTTTTCATATACCGGCGGCTGCCATGATGTCCGGTGTTTATATTCGTTTTTTCCTGCCGAAGCAGGAAATTTAAAATCTTTATTAGATAGTTTTAATGGTAAAAAATATCTGCAATCAACATTGTTATGGGGTTGATTCAGATTTTTAGATGTTTAATGGAAGGAAGTTGGAAAATGCGTTTTGCCAGAACAATAGTTAAATGGCGCGTTCCTATCCTTATACTGGTGCTTCTGGCCATGATACCGTGTTTCTTCGGCATGGTAGGTACAAGGATAAACTACGATATGCTGGACTATCTGCCCTCAGATATGGACACAGTTGTAGGACAGTACGAGCTGATGGACGATTTCGGAAAGGGGGCATTCTCTTTCATTGTTATTGAGGATATGCTTCCGTCGGATGTAGCAAAGCTGAAGGCGGAAATTCAGCAGGTGGATCATGTAGATACCGTACTGTGGTATGACTCTATTGCTGAAATTTCAGTTCCTATGGAGCTTATGCCCAAGGAGCTTTATGACGCCTTCAATACGGAAAACTCTACAATGCTTGCTGTATTCTTCGATTCCGGTACATCTGAGGATGTAACAATGGATGCTATCCGGAATATACGAAATATTGCAGGAAAGCAGTGCTACATATCAGGTATGTCAGCCCTTGTAACAGACCTTAAGGATCTGTGCGAGGAAGAAGAGTCAACATATGTAGGACTTGCTGTTCTGTGTGCGTGCGCAGCAATGATACTGTTACTCGATGGATGGCTTGTACCTTTTGTATTCCTTATAAGCATTGGCCTGTCCATCATGCTGAACATGGGTACAAACTACTTCTTCGGAGAAATCTCATACATTACAAAAGCGATGGCGGCGGTGCTGCAGCTTGCGGTAACGATGGACTATTCGATTTTCCTGTGGCACAGCTACAATGAGCAGCAGGAAACCGTTGAAGATAAATGCGAGGCAATGGCCCGTGCAATAAGAGCAACTCTCAGCTCTGTTGTAGGAAGCTCCGTAACAACGATTGCAGGTTTTGCAGCCTTGTGCTTCATGAGCTTCACAATGGGCCGTGACCTGGGCCTTGTTATGGCAAAGGGCGTATTGCTTGGTGTTGTAGGCAGTGTTACACATCTGCCGGCTCTAATCCTCATTCTGGATAAACCGCTGCAGAAAACCAGACACCGTTCAATTATTCCTAACCTTAAAAAGTTCTCTCTGGCAGTTACAAAGAAATTCCCCGTATTCCTTGTAATCTTTGTTGTAATTGCAATTCCGGCCTTTACCGGATATCGTGAAACCAACGATGAGGTTTACTATGATATGGGCAAATGCCTGCCTGAGGATATGGATTTTGTTATTGCAAATAAAAAGCTTCAGGACAGCTTCAATGTTGCATCCACTCACATGATTCTGGCTGACGCTTCTCTGCCGTCCAGCACCATGAGAGATATGATTGCAGATCTTGAAGAGGTGGACGGAGTTGAATATGTTCTGGGACTTGAAAGCCTTTTGGGCCCCAATGTTCCCGAGGAAGTTCTGCCGAAAGACCTTATTTCCACATTAAAGAGCGATAAGTGGGAGCTGTTTTTAATAAACTCCAGCTACTACCCCGCAAGCGATGAGGTAAACGCACAGATTGATGAGCTGAACGCAATCTTAAAGAAATATGATCCCAAGGGTATGCTCATCGGTGAAGCACCCTGCACAAAGGACCTTATCGAAACCACAGACAGAGACTTTAAAGTTGTTACTGCGGTTTCCACGCTTGCAATTTTCATTATAATTGCACTGGTTGAAAAGAGCATTGTACTGCCGTTCATACTGATTGCAGTTATTGAGTTTGCAGTATTCATAAACCTTGGTATTCCTCATTACACGGGCCAGTCACTGCCCTTCATTGCGCCTATATGTATAAGCACAATTCAGCTTGGTGCAACGGTTGACTATGCAATACTGATGACTACCAGATATAAAGCCGAGCGCTACTACGGCAAGGAGAAGCTGGAAGCAGTTTCAAGAGCACTTGAGACATCCATGCCCTCTGTAATGGTAAGCGGCATGGGTCTGTTTGCTGCAACATTCGGAGTTGCAATGTATTCCAATATAGATATAATCCGTTCCATGTGCCTGCTTATGGCAAGAGGTGCGGTAGTAAGTATTCTGAGCGTTATATTTATGCTGCCGGCATTCCTGATGCTCTGCGACAGAATAATAAGAACCTCGCCTCGCAAAAACCGCAAGGACGTACAAAGTGTAAAAGCTATTGAGGAGGAACAAAGATGAAAAGGAAGAATTCAATAAAGCTGCTGGCAGTGCTTCTTGTCTGCGCAATGAGCTTTGCATTTACAGCAGCAGCTGTGCCTGAAAAGTCCGCAGAGGGCGAAAACAGCATCTATGTTATGACTGATGCTCAGGGTAAGGCAGAAAAGCTGATACTTACAGATACCGTTATTGCTGCCCTGCCTGAGAGCAGCGGCAAGGGACTTCCTGTAAATAACCCCGACGGTGTTAAGGTCGACTGCGGAAATCAGGACGATCTGATGCCCATAAAGATGAACATAAGCTACACCCTTGACGGCAAGGACATCAAGCCCGAAAAGCTCGCAGGTCAGAGCGGTCATGTGGTTATCCGCTATGATTATGAAAATCTGAAGCAGACCAAGGCCAAAATTCAGGGCAGCGAAAAAAATATCTATGTACCTTTTGCAGTTATGACAGGTATGATACTCGACGGAGAGAAATTCTCCAATGTAACTGTAAGCTCCGGTAAGGTTATAAGCGACGGTAAGAACTATATTGCAGTAGGCTTTGCAGTTCCCGGACTTCAGGAAAGCCTGAATGTAAAGAAATCAGATGTTGAATTCCCCTCATACCTTGAGTTCAGCGCCGATGTTAAGGATTTCTCCCTTTCTATGTCTGTGAGCATGGTTTCAAATGAACTGCTCAAGGATATGGATATAGACCTGAGCGCAAATACAGCAGATATAAATAAGGCCATAGAGTCTCTTCGTTCAGCTATGGGCCAGCTTGAGGACGGTTCTTCAAAGCTTTACGAAGGACTCGATACCCTGCTCAACAGCTGCGTCGCACTGGAAGATGGTGTAAGCACACTGGCCGACGGCCTTGCACAGCTCGATGCAAATTCAGCTGCATTACAGAGCGGCGCACAGCAGGTGTTCAATTCACTTCTTTCCGCAGCAAATGCTCAGATTGAAGCAGCGGGACTTGGTAATCCCGGCCTCACCATTGATAACTTCAATCAGGTGCTGACAGCACTTATTGATTCTCTGAGCGAAAGCAATATCTCCCAGCAGGCACTGGATAAGGTTACTGCTGAGGTAGAAAAGAACCATGATGCGATTGCTGCAGGCGTAACCGCAGAGGTTCAGAAGGCTGTAACAGCAAAGGTTGAGAAGCAGGTTGTTGCAGCTGTAAAGCAGAATATTGAAGATACAATACGTGGCGATGAGGCCATAATGAGCCAGATCAACGCAGGTGTTACAGAAAGTGTAAAGAAGGCTGTAACCGAAGCTGTAAACAATGAGTATCACAAGGCTGTTCTTGCAGCAGTACTTGAAAAGAGCGAAATAAGTCTCGAAGAGTATGAAGCAATGGACAGCAGCGATCTCAGAAAGCAGAAAATTGATGCTGCGGTAGCACAGATAATGGAAACCAAGAAGGATGAAATCGCTCAGACTGTTGATGCAAAGATGCAGAGCGAAGAGATTCAGGCTACCATTCAGAAAAATGTGGAAAGTAAGATATCTAGCGTAGTATGCGAAAAGCTTGAAGAAGAGCAGACTAAGATGCTGATTGCAAAGAAGGTAGAGGAAACTGTACCTGGGGTTATGGCAAGCGACGAGACAAAGGCAATAATCGACCAGTATATTGCAGCAAAGAAGCAGGAGCTTATAAGTCAGGCAATGGCATCTCCTGAGGTGAAGGCACAGCTTGAAGAGGCACTTAAAGCCGCAGGAGAGGGCAGAGAATCACTTGCAGCACTTCTGCAGAGCCTCAACAGCTATTTAAGCTTCTATAACGGAATCTGGCAGTACACCAACGGTGTATCCGCAGCCGCAGCAGGAGCAGGCACTCTCAAGAGCAAGATGCCTGAGCTTAAAACCGGTGTAACTCAGCTCAAAGACGGCTCACAGGCACTGAAGGACGGTATTAAGCGCTTTGATACCGAGGGCATAAGCCCCGTAACCGCAATGCTGGACGGTGAGCTGGGCGCACTCAGAGACAGACTTCTTGCACTGTCTGATGCAGCGAACGATTATAACCCTGTCAGCAAGCTTTCCAAGGATGCACCTCTGAGCTATATTTACAGAAGCGAAGCCATAGGTTGAATTTAATTAAAGAGGCAGTCGTAAGACTGCCTCTTTTTTTCGTGAATAGGGTAAAGTAAAAGCGCAGTCAGCTTTGGGGCGGGATAGAAATTTTCCCGGGAAAAAAATATTTTTCCAGTATGCATTTATCTTGCCGAATGGTAAATTTTATAGTATTATATACACTGGATTAGAAATCGAAATTATTAAAGATGGAAACGCTGGATTTCACAACAGAAAGGAATAATTATGCGTAAAACAAAAATAATCTGCACTATCGGCCCCTCTTCAACTGACGAAGCTGTTCTTACTCAAATGTGCAAAAACGGCATGAATGTTGCAAGACTCAACTGTTCTCACGGCAGTCATGCAGAGCATAAGGTGAAAATAGACCTTATCAAGAAAGTGCGTAAAAAACTGGGTCTGCCTATTGCTATAATGCTGGACACCAAGGGACCTGAATATAGAATAAAGACCTTTGAAAATAAAAAGATTGAGCTTAAAGACGGAGATAAATTCATCTTCACTACCGATGATGTTCAGGGTAACGAGAAGATGGTTTCCGTTTCCTACAAAAATCTTACTGAGGATCTGACAGCAGGAGATACCATTACTGTTAATAACGGCCTTGTTATCTTCCATGTGGATAAAATTGAAGGCAGCAAGATATTCTGCACTGTTACCACCGGAGGAGAGCTGTCTGACAAGAAGAGCATGAGCTTCCCCGACAAGGTTTTAAAGCAGGAGTATCTCAGCGAGCAGGATAAATCCGACCTGCTGTTCGGCATAGAGAATGATATTGACTTTGTTGCAGCTTCCTTTGTTTCCTGCAAGGATGATGTTAAGAAGCTCAGAGATTTTCTGGACAATAACGGTGGTAAGGACATTAACCTTATTGCAAAGATTGAAAATCGTGCAGGCGTTGACAATATTGATGAAATCTGCAAAATCGCAGACGGTATCATGGTTGCAAGAGGCGATCTCGGCGTAGAGATTCCTTATGTTGAGGTTCCTGCAATACAGAAGCACCTTATTAAGACGTGCCGCCTGCTTGGAAAGCGTGTCATCACCGCTACCGAAATGCTGGAATCCATGATTCACAACATCAGACCTACCAGAGCAGAGGTTTCCGACGTTGCGAATGCAGTTTACGACGGAACTTCCGCTATTATGCTGTCAGGCGAGACTGCTGCCGGTAAGTATCCTGCCGAGGCAGTTAAGAGCATGGCTGACATTGCAGAGTTCACAGAGCAGAGAATTGACTATAAGAAGATGTTCAACTCTGCCGAATTCAACATCAAGAATAACATTGATGCAATTTCCCACGCTGTATGTTCAATGGCTATTGATGTAAATGCAAAGTGCATTGTTGTTAACTCCATTTCCGGTACGACCGCCAGAATGGTCAGCCGTTTCAGAGGCCCCATTGATATTGTCGGCACTACCACCAATGAAAGAGCATGGCATCAGCTGAACATGAGCTGGGGAGTAATTCCCGTACTGGCTCCTGAGTATCCTTCTCTGGATGTGGTTTTCTATAACGGATTAAACATTGCAAGAGAAACGCTCAAGCTTCAGAAGGGAGACAATGTTGTTCTCACCGGCGGCCCCATCAGCGGTTCCTCCGGCAATACCAATACCATTAAGATTGAGACTATAAAGTAAGACTGTGCAGCAGATTCCCGCAGAGTCTGCGGTGTACACTGACAGATTCAGAGGGAACTGTCCGGATAGGAGAGAGTCTATGACAAAGGCAGAAGAGTTTGAGCTTGCTTTGAGCGAGCTGCGTTTCAGAACAGAAAATGAGCGGGATGTGATTGCGAATCTTTCCAACGCCTCGGCTGTTCTGAAGGCTCATATGGATAATGTAAACTGGCTGGGGTTTTATATCGTAAGGAACAATGAACTTGTTCTTGGACCGTTTCAGGGCCTTGCAGCCGTGACAAGGATTGCGGTTGGAAAAGGCGTATGCGGTACGGCAGTAGAAAAAAATGAAACTCAGCTTGTAGCTGATGTTCATGCCTTTCCGGGGCACATAGCCTGCGATTTACGTTCAAGGTCTGAGATAGTGATACCTGTCAGAGCAGCGGGAAAGACCGTTGCTGTACTGGATATCGACAGTCCGGAGCTTAATCGTTTTGATGCAGAAGATGAAAAATATCTCACCATGGCAACAGAACTGCTTGGCAGCTGCTGTGAATGGTAAAAAATAAATGCAGTCCGAAAGGACTGCATTTATTTTAGGAGTTGAATTGTGCTGGCAATTATTCTTGACCAAGCCTTAGTAAGATCAGAACAAGCCTAAGAACTTCTTTTTGTAGGGCTCTTTTTTGACACTGCCCATGTCATAGCCTAAATCGGTAATAGTCTTTTTGAGAAGCTGTTCGTCTAATTCATCCTCACAGATGATAACAGTCTCCGCCTTGGTGTGGGAAGAAGTGACCTTCTTAACATTAAAGGCCTTGCGAATAGCTTCATTGGTATGAGCCTCGCACATTCCGCACATCATGCCGGAAACCTGAACGGTATATTTCCACATAATAAGCCTTATCCTTTCTTGTATATACACTTATTGAGAAGCTGCATTAAATGTTAAAACAACAAGTTAATATAATCTAACTGGATTCTAGCACAATCGGTATAAATTTTCAAGCAAATAACAATAATATTTTTATGTATTGACAAGAAGCACTGCATATGGTAAACTTCATTCAGTTAGAGATGTCTAACCAATGCTGCTCTGAAAGAGCGGCAAAAATTTACCGACGAGTTAGTCTTAGCTAACTCAGGGAGTACAGGAGGAGTTTTTATGTCAAGTGACTTTATTGTATTTAACTGTGCTCCGACTCTGTCGGGAGTTAAAGTAGGAAATCTGGTTTCGCAGTTTTACAATAATGAGCAGGAAGTCAGAGACTTTATTGCCGAGCAGGACAGAATACTCAAGCCTAAAGGCGTGAGAATTGTTCTTGTAAAGATTACGGAAAAAACGGCGCTTATCTATGTGTACAGACAGAAGCAGCTGGCAAGTCTTCTTTCAAGAATAGGAATACAGAAGTTTCTGGCTCAGTACGGATACAACGATTTTTCTGTTGAAGCCTGCCTGAACCATCTGCGGGGCAGACTGCTTTTAAGCGAGTTTCCGCATGAAATAGGCGTATTTCTGGGCTATCCTCTGGATGATATCCAGTCTTTTATAGATAATAAAGGTGCAAACTGCCCTTGCACAGGATACTGGAAAGCCTATAATAATATCGACAGGGCAAAGCTTATTTTCAATTTGTACCGCAAATGCACTGATTCATGCTGCAGACGGTATGAAAACGGTACGGATATTCTCCGGCTTACAGCAGCCGGTTAATATGTATAATATATAAATCATTGAAAGGAATGTTATATTTATGAGTAAAGTTGCAGTTGTTTATTGGAGCGGCACCGGCAATACCGAGGCTATGGCTGAGGCAGTAGCAAAGGGCGCACGTGAGGCAGGCGCAAGTGTAGACGTTGCAAGCGTCAGCGATTTTGATTCTTCCAGAATTGCTTCTTATGACGGAGTAGCACTGGGATGCCCTGCAATGGGCGCAGAGAGCCTGGAGGACGGCGAGTTCGAGCCTTTCTGGGAGAGCGTTAAGGGCGAGCTTGCAGGCAAGAAGCTGGCTCTGTTCGGCTCCTATGGCTGGGGTGACGGCGAGTGGATGCGCAAATGGGAAGAGGATGCAGGCGATATCGTCGGCTCTTACATTTGCCTTGATGCTCCCGGCGCTGACGAGGAAGCTGAGTGCAAGGCTCTTGGCGAAAAGCTTGCTTGAGTAATTGATTTATCACAGCCGCAGATTTACTCTGCGGCTGTTTTTTGTTCCAAATGACAAATTTCTGCAATTGTTTATAAAGGCAAGAAAAATATATTGATTTATTGTTGATATCCCTGTATTATTGAATCAATAAAGGGGAGTAACCGACGTGACCTGAGAGGTTGTGTCTGCGGTGTCGTCAATACGGTGTTATACACTCGGTGCCGCAGGTAACTGGTAAGACTTTTATTGCCGCAAAAAGCAATAGAAGTCTTTTTTTGTAAATTTTTCCCTTATAAGGAGAGAGAAATGGATATTCTCAGTATACTAATTCCTTTTGTCGGCGGCCTTGGTATGTTTATCTACGGTATGCAGATAATGGCTCAAGGTCTGGAGAATGCGGCAGGAGACAGGATGAAGTCTCTTTTACAGATTCTCACAAAGAATAAGCTTATGGGCGTTCTTCTGGGAACAGCAATTACGGCTGTAATCCAGAGCTCATCGGCAACCACGGTTATGGTAGTTGGCTTTGTAAACGCCGGCATTATGAACCTGCAGCAGGCTATGGGCGTAATCATGGGTGCCAATATCGGTACCACGGTTACAGGCTGGCTTGTATCCAGCGTGGAATGGGCAAAGTATCTGAGCCCTGTTGCCATGGCGCCGGTTGCAATTATTGTCGGTGTTGTAATCATGCTCACCGGCAAGCGCTATGCTACAAAGGAACTTGCAAATATAATCATCGGCTTCGGCCTTTTATTTGTAGGTATCACATCAATGTCGGCAGCAGTTGAACCGCTGAAAGAATCTGAGGCGTTCTGCAATCTCTTTGTGACACTGGGTAAAAACCCGCTTCTCGGTATTGCAGCCGGTGCGATTGTAACGGCTATAATTCAAAGCTCCTCTGCATCGGTAGGTATTCTGCAAAGTCTGGCGGCAGCCGGTCTTGTTCCGTTCAGCGCTGCAATTTACATTATCATGGGTCAGAATATAGGTACCTGTGTAACTGCAATAATTTCAGCTATGGGCGCAAAGAAAAATGCCAAGACCGCAAGTCTGATGCATCTTCTGTTCAACATAATCGGTACGGTGATTTTCAGTGCCGTGACTATAATCTATATGAATGTTGCAAATCCCGCCTGGGCGGCAGGCAATATCACACAGACGCAGATAAGCCTTGTGCATACGCTCTTTAACATTGCTACTACTGTCCTTCTGTTCCCTGTTTCCGATCTTATTATTAAGCTTGCAATGAAGATAGGCGGCATTAAGCCTGAAGCTCAGGATGAGGGCAAGCTCCTTCTGGATGACCGTATGATGGAAACTCCCGGTATAGCAATCAGCTCTCTTTACACGGAGCTTCTGCGTATGGGAAAAATTGTTGGTGATTCTCTTGCACTTTCAAATGATGTTCTGTTTACTCAGGACCGTAAGCAGATAGAGCAGATTAAGCAGAAGGAAAAACTGGTGGATTCACTGACAGCAGGAATTTCAGATTATGCCATGAAGCTCTCTGCTCTTTCAATCAGCCGTGGCGAACATAAGGATGTTCAGCATATGCTTCAGGTTGTTGCAGATATGGAGAGAATTTCCGATCAGTGCGAAAACATTTCCGAATTTGCAGAGCAGCTTGCGGAAAAGAATACAGCCATCACAGATGCGGCTAAAGTACAGCTGATAAATATGATGCAGGTATGCACTGAAAGCTATACATTTGCGCTGCACGCTCTTGAAAAGGGTGATGAGGACAGCATCGAGAAATGCATTGAGCGTGAAACTGAGGCAGATAAGCTTCAGATAAGCTACCGCAGTGAAAACATCGAGCGCATGACCGAGCATTCCTGCACTATGCAGGCAGGTATCATCTTCCAGGATGTTCTTGTCAGCATGGAGCGTATCTCCGACCATGCAAGAAACATTGCTGAGGAGAAAAAGGAACAGCTCAGCAGATTTGCCTGAGAGTAAAAAACAAACATAAACAGTAAAAGGTACGGCGCAGCTCTGAAAAGAGACTGACCGTACCTTTTTCATATCGTATTAAATATCCGAGATGAGAAAAATCCGAGCCGACACTTGGTACGGCTCGGATTTATTTATGTTATCTTGCAGTTATGGAGCGGGAATTTAATAACTTCCCGGATGTTTCATTATCCGATATAAACATTATCAAAAGGCGGTTATCAAAGATATTTCTCTATAAAGCTGTCCATCTTCTCTTCGTAAAGCTCAGGAGAAGTGTAGATAGCTTCGATATGCTTTGTCTCTTCAAGGAACAGGCAGTCTTTGGGGCCTTCGTAAAGATTGTAAAGCTGCTCTCCAATCTCGAAGGGAACCAGCTTATCGTCGTAGCCGTGAACAAAAAGAATCGGGAGCTTGGAATTCATCATACTTTCCACAACATTAGTGTCTTTAAGGTCATAGCCTGCAATAGCCTTGTTCAAAAGCCTCATAGGCTGATACATAGGACCGATGTTGGCTTTGAGTGAAACAGCTGCATCCATGTATCCGCTGTCATCGATAATGAACTTAACATTATCAGGGCACATAGAGCTCATCTGCAGGACTGTTGCGCCGCCCATAGAGAAGCCGTGGAGAATAATTTCTATGTCAGGACCGAATTTATGCTTAAGATAGCTTATCCAGAGCAGGCAGTTCTGTGAATCCAGATAATCGTATCCTACAAAATGGCCGCCGCTTTCACCGTGAGCGGTGTTGTCGCAGGCGAAAATGTCTATGCCACGGCTCTTATAATAGTCATAGAAGGGGGCAACGGTGTCGACGTGTTCAGAACGGTAGCCATGAACGATAAAGACAATTTTTTTACCCTGGGCGCCGTTATCATAGTAAAAGCCTTTGAGCTTTTCACCTCTTTTTGAGCGGATGATAAACTCTTCGCATTCCTGAGCTAAAAGAAGCTCTTTCTTTTCGTGCTTGTACTCGTAATACTTGTTTTCGTGACCCTTTTTATCAAAAAGCAGAGTAAACAGCTTTGAACTGGGGCGGCAGAAAATGTAACGGTACATTTCTTCTGTAAATAATACTGCACCGGCCAGGGGGAGCATTATTTTTGTGGATTTTTTCATAAAATTACCTCACTTTACGGGAAGCATTGCTCCTACGCTTGCAAGAAGAGTGCATAAAGCAACAATTATCTGGAAAGGCAGAGTACCGAAGAAACCTACCAGTTCAGACTTTTTAACACGTTTTCTGGAAAGGTTGTAAGCAACGATGATGCCTATGCCTGTTACGACCTGAATGATGCTTGCAAAGCGGGTAAAACCTACAAAGCTGGCAACACCGAAGAAAGCAATGGCAAGGCAGGGGAGTGAAGCACAGAGCCAGCTGAGCTTGAGACTCCATTTTGTCTGTTCGTGAATGATGTCACGGAGATTAAGGGTGTTGGCCCAGAAGGAAGTTGCAAGAGCCAACAGAGTGAAGATGTAGCCGATAATGCTGACCCATCCGCCCAGATGAGCAGCAAGGTCAACCAGAGCGCCGTCTTCAGAGATGTTTTTACCGGCACCGAGCAGAGTCATAATGGTTATAAGGAGAATAAGACCTGCGTTGATTGCGATACCTGAGGCGATAGCACCTCTTATCTTTTTTATGTCTCCCTCAAGACCTTTAACAATCTGAGGAGTAGACATTACAGCGGACAGAGAGAAAGAAATCATGCTGAAAAGAGCAAGTGCGTTGTTGAAACCGTGCCAGCCGGTAGGCAGAGGACTCATGGGAGACATTAAGGTTGCGACAAAAAGAACACCTACAACGGCTATCATGGAGCCGACGGCGATTTTTTCACATATTCCGACGAGCTTCATGCCGATAAATACAACACCTGCGCCGAGCACATAGAAAATGAGCATACCTACCCAGTCGGGAAGACCTAACCAGGAACGGAAAACAGCGGCAGCACCGGTCAGAAAAGCACTTACGTTAAAGACCACCGAAAGACCCAGCATACCGAAAGCAAGCCATGTCAGGATTTTCTTTATTTTACCGGAAAACAGTTCTGCATCAAGGCAGCTTATGAACTGAGCGCCGTCATTATTGTATGACAGCTCTGCAATTATCAGGTGCAGCACTACATTGAACAGGTAGCAGAAAGCAATTATCCAGAGAATTGCTCTTAAGCTGTTACGGGAGGCAAGAAAAGGTACAGACAGGATACCGGAGCCGACACCGTGGCCGATAATAATGCTTGTAGCTTCAAAAAAGCTGAGTTTTGATTCACCTTTAATGTTTTTCATAAAATTTTTACCTTCCTAAGTTTCTTATAAAATATATAATAAGATACATATGTAGCTTTTGTCAAGAATGTTGCATTTAAAAGAAAGAATTGGAAAAGAATTATTGACAGTGTGTTGATTGGGTATTATCATTTTATGAGAAAAAGTATAAGGAGGGGCATTTTTTGAAATATGGATTTATTAAAGCGGCAGCTGCCAGCCCCAGAGTAAAGGTTGCCGATGTAAATGAGAATCTGAAAACTGCTAAAGAGAGTTTTGACAAGGCCGTGGAACAGGGCGCTAATATTCTTGCCCTGCCGGAGCTGCATCTTACATCATACAGCTGCGGGGATCTGTTTCATTCAGAGGTTTTGCTGAATGCGGCGGAAAGTGCATTGGGAGAGCTGAGAGACTATACAAAAGGAAAATATACAATTGTGGTTATCGGCCTGCCTCTTAAAGTGGCAGACAAGCTCTATAACTGCGCAGCAGTAATACTTGACGGACATATTCTGGGTGTTGTACCTAAAACCTATCTGCCTAACTATCGTGAGTTTGCAGAAAAACGCCAGTTTACTTCCGGAATGGATTATAACGGCGAGGACAGCATCGAGCTTTTAGGCGAAACTGTGCCTTTCGGCAGAAATATTATTTTCTGCTCAAGACAGATGAAGGCCTTCAGCTTTGGAATTGAAATCTGTGAGGATCTGTGGGCACCTGTAACTCCCAGCACCAACTTAAGCCTTGACGGTGCATCTGTTATTGTAAATCCGTCTGCCTCCAGCGAAATAATCGGAAAAGCAGATACAAGAAGACAGCTTGTATCCTCTGCTTCATCCAGACTTCTCTGCGGATATATTTATGCCAATTCCGCATGGGGCGAGTCAACACAGGATGTTGTATATTCAGGTCACAGCATGATTTATGAACTGGGTCACGAGCTGTGCGAGAGAAAGCCTTTCTCAAAACAGGAGCTTATCTCAACCGAGATAGATTTATTCAAAATCAAGGCAGAACGCAGAAAAAATACAAGCTTCGATCAGTCTGTGACTGTACCCTGCAGAAGAGTGTATTTTGACCAGAGCCTTAAAGAAACCAGCCTCACAAGGATTGTACCTAAAAAGCCTTTCGTGCCTGAGGACAAGAAGCTTATGGCAGAGCGTGCAGAGGAGATATTGACCATTCAGGCTGTGGGCCTGATGCGCCGTATGGAGCATACTCACAGCTCCAAGGCTGTACTGGGCATTTCCGGCGGGCTTGACAGCACTCTGGCTCTTCTTGTGGCAGTGAGAGCCATGGATATGCTTAATCGTCCCAGAACCGATATACTTGCAGTTACAATGCCCTGCTTCGGTACAACCAAGCGCACACGTTCCAATGCTGAGATGCTGTGCGAGGCACTGAAGGTAGACTTTAAAACTGTGGATATCAGTAAATCTGTTATGCAGCACTTTGAGGATATAGGCCATAACCCCAACACACTTGATACCACCTATGAAAACAGTCAGGCCAGAGAGCGTACTCAGGTTCTTATGGACCTTGCAAACGAGGTTAACGGAATTGTTATCGGAACCGGCGACCTTTCAGAGCTTGCTCTGGGCTGGGCAACCTATAACGGCGACCATATGTCTATGTACGGAGTAAATGCCTCAGTTCCCAAAACTCTTTTACGTCCGATAGTCAGCTATGAAATGGAAAATCTTCCGGAAGCAGCTGCTGTATTAAAAGATATTCTGGAAACTCCGATTTCTCCCGAGCTTCTGCCCGGCAAGGATGGAGACATTTCCCAGAAAACTGAGGATCTGGTCGGCCCTTACGAGCTGCACGACTTCTTCCTGTATAATATGCTCCGTACAGGAGCGGGTCCTGAGAGAATCTTCCATCTTGCACTTTATGCATTCGGGGACGATTACAGCAGAGAAACCATACTCCACTGGCTCAAGACCTTTATGCGCCGTTTCTTCATGCAGCAGTTTAAGCGTTCCTGCCTGCCGGACGGCCCCAAGGTCGGCTCAATCAGCTTTTCACCCAGAGGAGACTGGAAAATGCCCTCTGATGCGTTTGCTACACTCTGGCTTGAGGAAGCAGAAAAGCTCAGCTGATCGGTATCTATTCACATCTAAAGAAAAATGCGGCACAGCCTTTTGTGGCTGCGCCGCTTTTTTTATGGCATATTAAAAAACCGGGAGAGACTCAGTCAGAGCCTTTCCCGGTTTTTATTGCGTCTGCTTTATGGTGCAGATAAAGTTTTGTTATTTAAGTTTGCTCAGAAGTTCTTTTAAAGCTAAGGCTCTGTGGCTGATGCTGTTTTTCTCTTCAGGGCTTATCTGGGCTGTGGTTTTTTGAAGCTCAGGCAGGACAAAGAGAGGATCATAGCCAAAGCCGTTTTCACCGATTTCTTCAAAGCCTATCTCGCCGTAAAGATATCCCTCGGCAGTAACCTTGGAGCCGTCAGGACGATAGAGAGCCATGGCGCAGGTATAATGTGCCTTGCGGTTTTCAACGCCCTCCAGCTTCTTTAAAAGCAGTCTGTTGTTGGCTTCGTCATCTCCGTGAACACCGCTGAAACGGGCGGAGAAGATGCCGGGAGCGCCGTCGAGAGCATCAACACAAAGTCCGCTGTCGTCTGCAAGAGCACAGCAGCCTGAGATTTCAGCTATTTCACGAGCTTTCTTTTCGGCGTTTTCCATGAAGGTGTTTCCATCTTCAATGGTTTCATGCTCGATACCGGCTTCTTTCAGGGAGAGAATTTCATCAAATACATCCCCGAGAATAGCCTTTATTTCGACTAACTTATGAGCATTGTTTGAAGCGATTATAAGTTTCAATTTAAGCCTCCGACTATTAGAAAAGTCCGCTTATTACACCGTTTTCGTCAACGTCTATCTTCTCGGCAGCGGGAACTCTGGGAAGACCGGGCATGGTCATTATATCACCTGCAAGGGCAACAATAAAGCCTGCGCCGGCGCTGAGACGGAGATTTTTGATTGTAACGGTGAAATTCTCTGGAGCACCCAGCTTTTTCGCATCATCGGAGAAGCTGTACTGGGTTTTTGCAATGCAGACAGGAAGCTTGCCGTAGCCCATTTCATCAAGGGTTGCGGCCATGCGCTGTGCAGCAGGAGCGAGAACAACATTGCTGCCGCCGTAAATTCTCTTTACAACAGCTTCAATCTTCTCGGTAATGGAGGTTTCAAGCTCATAGCAGAAGCTGAAGGAGGAGTTGTCGGACTCGCAGAGAGAAATAACCTCTTCTGCAAGAGCGGTTCCGCCCTTGCCGCCCTCTGCCCAGACGTTGGTGGGGATAAGCTTTACGCCGAGAGAGGCGCAGTTTTCCTCAATGCATCTGAGCTCTGCATCCGTATCGGTGGGGAAACGGTTGATAGCAACAACGCAGGGAAGCTTGTAGACATTTTTGATGTTTGAAACATGGCGCAGAAGATTGGGAAGGCCACGCTTCAGAGCGTCGAGATCCTCGGTTTCAAGCTCAGTCTTTGCAAGACCGCCGTGCATTTTAAGAGCTCTTACAGTTGCAACGACTACTACTGCATTAGGCTTCAGACCGGACATACGGCATTTGATATCGAGGAACTTCTCAGCACCGAGATCAGCACCGAAGCCGGCTTCGGTCACAACATAGTCAGCGGATTTTAAAGCCATTTTAGTTGCCAGAACTGAGTTGCAGCCATGAGCGATATTGGCGAAAGGTCCACCGTGGACAAAAGCGGGAGTGCCTTCCAGAGACTGAACAAGGTTAGGCTTGAGAGCGTCCTTTAAAAGTGCTGTCATAGCACCGGCAGCCTTAAGCTCACCGCAGGTTACAGGCTTATTGTCGTAGGTATATCCCACAACGATTCTGGAAAGTCTCTCCTTTAAGTCGGACAGGGAATCTGCAAGGCAGAGAACAGCCATAATTTCGCTTGCAACGGTAATGTCAAATCCGTCTTCTCTGGGAACACCGTTTGTGCGGCCGCCGATACCGTCAATGATATTGCGGAGCTGACGGTCATTCATATCAATGCAGCGTCTCCAGGTAATACGACGGGGATCGATGTTCAGAGCGTTGCCCTGCTGAATGTGGTTGTCAAGTAAAGCAGCCAGAAGATTGTTGGCTGCGCCTATGGCGTGGATATCACCTGTAAAGTGAAGGTTAATGTCCTCCATAGGAACGACCTGAGCATAACCGCCGCCGCAGGCGCCGCCCTTGACACCGAAAACGGGGCCAAGGGAAGGCTCACGCATTGCAACCATGGCATCCTTGCCGATATGGCGCAGCGCATCTGCAAGACCGATGGAAGTGGTGGTCTTGCCCTCACCGGCAGGGGTGGGGGTGATGGCGGTAACAAGGATGAGCTTTCCGTCGGGACGCTCATTGTTTCTGTAATAGTCAAGGTCTACTTTTGCCTTGTATCTGCCGTAATTCTCGAGATATTTTTCGTCTATATGTGCCGTGGCAGCAATGTTCTCAATAGGCTGCATTTTGCAGCTCTGAGCGATTTCAATGTCAGTTAAAAAAGCCATATTGTGACCTCCGTATATCAGCGGAAATACTTTACCGCCGACTTAAACATTTTAATATCATATTCACCGGGTACATTCTTATACAGGCCGCTGCCGATACGCTCAGCGTGGCCCATTTTACCGAAGACTCTGCCGTCAGGAGAGCAGATACCCTCAACAGCATCAATGGAGCCGTTGGGATTGAAGTGGATATCCATGGAAGGTTCGCCGTTCATATCCACATACTGAGTTGCAATCTGTCCGTTTTCTGCAAGAGACTTGATAAGCTCAGGAGAAGCAAGGAAGCGGCCCTCGCCGTGAGAAATAGGAACAGAGTAAACATCGCCGACATTGGTTTCGCTGAGCCAGGGGGACTTGTTGGATGCAACTCTGACTCTGACGATTCTGGACTGATGGCGGGCGATAGTGTTGAAGCTGAGGGTGGGGCAGTTTTCATCGGTGTCGATGATTTTACCGTAAGGTACAAGACCGAGCTTGATGAGGGCCTGGAAACCGTTGCATATACCGCAGATCAGACCGTCACGCTTGTTGAGCAGGTTTTCGACGCCTTCCTTAATTGCAGCGTTTCTGAAGAATGAGGTGATGAACTTACCGGAGCCTTCGGGCTCGTCGCCGCCGGAGAAGCCGCCGGGAACGAAAATCATCTGGGATTTTTCAAGAGAAGCAGCAAATCTTTCAACGCTTCTGGCGATGCCGTCAGAAGAAAGGTTGTTTATAACCATGATTTCAGCTTCTGCACCTGCATCCTCCATAGCTTTTGCAGAGTCAAACTCGCAGTTTGTGCCGGGGAATACAGGAATAAGAACCTTGGGACGTGCAACCTTAATTGCAGGAGCTATGCGGCTTTCGCAGTTATAGCTGAACTTCTCAGCCTTTTCGCCGCCATCGGAAATGTTGCAGCTGAATACAGGCTCAAGCTTTCCTTCGTAAATATCAAGCAGATGGCTGAGAGTGAGAACCTCGCCGCCAAGGGAGATTTCGGGCTTTTCGGTAATGTAGCCAAGCAGCTTGCCCTCAGAATACTGGGGCTGGAGCTCAAGCAGGAATGAACCGTAATTGTAGCCGAACAGCTCGTCGAGGCTTACGCCGTCTTCAAACTTGCAGCCGAGGAAGTTACCGAAGCTCATCTTCATAACTGCCTCTGCAATACCGCCGTAACCGGGGGTATAAGCGGTGACTGCTTTGCCGGAGGAAAGAAGCTCGTGAACAAGCTCAAATACCTTCAGCAGAGACTCGGACTTGGGAAGACCGTTTTCGTCGCATTCGGGCTTAATAAGCACCAGCTTGTTGCCGGCACTCTTAAAGTGGTTGGGAACTATATTCTTTACCTTTTCGGTAGTAACAGCAAAGGAAACAAGTGTAGGAGGAACATCAAGAGACTCAAAGGAGCCGCTCATGGAGTCCTTACCGCCGATAGCGCCGATGCCGAGCTCCATCTGAGCTTTATAAGCACCGAGAAGTGCAGCCAGAGGCTTGCCCCAGCGCTCTGCTTCGGTGCGCAGACGCTCAAAATATTCCTGGAAGGTGAGATATACATCCTTGAATTCTGCACCGGTAGCAATCAGCTTGCAGACAGATTCAATAACTGCGATGTAAGAGCCGTGGTAAGGGCTCTTCTCGGATATATAGGGATTATAGCCCCATGCCATCAAAGAGCAGTCGTCGGTATGCTTTTTCTCAACGGAAATCTTCTGAACCATTGCCTGAATCGGGGTGAGCTGGTTCTTGCCGCCGAAGGGCATAAGAACGGTTCCTGCACCGATGGTAGAGTCAAAACGCTCGGAAAGACCACGCTTGGAGCATACATTAAGGTCGCCTGCAAGAGCCTCATAGCCCTGTGCAAAGTCGGAGGGAACCTCCTTCTTGAAGCATTCGGCCTTTTCAACGTGGGCATCGGTGTGCTTTTCAGCACCGTTTGTATCGAGGAACTCTCTGCTGATGTTAACGATCTTGCTGCCGTTCCAGTTCATAACAAGTCTGGGAGACTCGGTAACCTCTGCAATAACAGTGGCCTCGAGGTTTTCTTCTCCTGCAAGAGCGATAAAGCGCTCTGCATCCTTAGCTTCGACAACAACAGCCATACGCTCCTGAGACTCGGAAATAGCAAGCTCAGTGCCGTCAAGACCGTCGTACTTCTTGGTAACAGCATTCAGGTTAATGTTAAGACCGTCGGCAAGCTCACCGACAGCAACAGAAACACCGCCGGCGCCGAAGTCGTTGCAGCGCTTAATCATGCGGCAGGCTTCACCGTTTCTGAAAAGACGCTGAAGCTTTCTTTCCTCAGGTGCGTTACCTTTCTGAACCTCTGCACCGCAGCTTTCAAGAGACTCAACAGTGTGAGACTTGGAAGAACCGGTAGCGCCGCCGCAGCCGTCACGGCCGGTACGGCCGCCGAGGAGAATAACCAGATCGCCGTCCTGAGGACGCTCACGACGGACGTTTTCCTGAGGAGCAGCAGCAATAACAGCACCGATCTCCATACGCTTAGCAGCGTAGCCGGGGTGATAGAGCTCATCTACAATGCCGGTTGCAAGACCGATCTGGTTGCCGTAGGAGGAATAGCCTGCGGCAGCGGTGGTGACGATCTTTCTCTGGGGGAGCTTACCGGGCATAGTCTCATTGAGAGGCTTTAAAGGATCGGCAGCGCCGGTAACACGCATTGCGCCGTAAACATAGGAGCGTCCGGACAGAGGATCGCGGATTGCGCCGCCTATGCAGGTTGCAGCACCGCCGAAGGGTTCGATTTCGGTGGGGTGGTTATGGGTTTCGTTTTTGAAAAGCAGAAGCCATGGAACGGAAACGCCGTCCTCTTCTACGTTTATTTTTACAGTGCAGGCATTGATTTCCTCGGACTCGTCCAGCTTATCCATCTTGCCGGCCTTTTTCAGGTGCTTAACGGCAATGGTGGCAAGGTCCATAAGGGTAATGGGCTTTGTGCGGCCGAGAGCCTTTCTGGTCTGGAGATAGTCCTCATAGGTCTTCTGAATCTCCTCGTCCTCAAAGCTTGCATGATCTATGGTAGTGGTAAAGGTGGTGTGACGGCAGTGATCGGACCAATAGGTATCAATAACCTTTATCTCGGTGATGCTGGGGTCACGGTTTTCGGAGCGGAAATAATTCTGGCAGAATGCAATGTCGTCAAGATCCATTGCAAGGCCGTATTTTGCGATGAAAGCCTCAAGACCTGCCTTGTCCAGATTGTTAAAGCCTGTGAGGGTCTCAACAGTTTCGGGAATAACATAGTCGGTCTTTAAGGTTTCGGGCTTTTCCATTCTTGCCTCACGGGCTTCAACGGGGTTAATGAGGTATTTCTTAATCTCATTCATTTCCTCGTCGGAGAGATTTCCGGAGAGAATGTAAACCTTTGCGGTTTTTACAACGGGCTTTTCACCCTGAGAGATAATCTGGATGCACTGTGCGGCGGAGTCTGCTCTCTGGTCGAACTGACCGGGCAGGTACTCAACAGCAAAGCTCTTTTTACCCTCCAGATTGAGCTCATAGCTTACCTTATCCAGCTGAGGCTCGGAAAGAATGGTTTTGACAGCATAGTCAAAATCCTCAGCGGAGATGTTTTCAACATCATAGCGGTTTACAAGGCGCAGCTCCTCAAGAGAGCTGATGCCTAAAAGGCTTTTAATATCTTCGTATAAGTGCTTTGCCTCCTGGGCAAGAGCTTCTTTTTTTTCTACATATACGCGGTAAACCATCTTATGCCTCCCTGTATGCTTTAAGTGCTCTGCTGCCGATATCGTGACGGAAGTAGGCGTTTTCGAAATGGACCTTCTCGGAAAGTGCGTATGCGGCTTTAATTGCTTCGGGAAGAGTTTCCTTAACAGCGGTCAGACCTAAAACTCTGCCACCGTTGGTAAGAAGCTTTCCGTCCTCACTGAGCTTTGCGCCGGCGCAGTAGACAAAGGGCTTTGCTTCGTCCTCAATTTCAATCTCATAACCCTTTTCGTATTTTACAGGGTAGCCCTTGGAGGCCATAATGAGACAGCAGGCGGAAGAAGAGCTGAACTTAACCTCGGTCTGAGAAAGGGTGCCGTTGGTGCAGGCCTGCATGACTGCCAGCAGATCGCTTTCAAGAAGGGGCAGAACAACCTGTGCCTCGGGATCACCGAAGCGGCAGTTATATTCGATAACCTTGGGGCCGTTTTTTG
>JAHHRR010000026.1 GCA_020025655.1 Oscillospiraceae bacterium | reverse complement strand
TACAAAGCATCTGACGGATGAAACCAAAGAGCGTCCGGCAGAGATACTTTCAGCACTTAAAAACCGGAACATTCAGGAGGCGGAGACTATATGGGCAAAACTTCTGACTGAGCTTCAGGGAAGCGGCCATGTGGAACAGCTGGTTATCTTCCATAAGCTTGCAGAGCTTATGGAGGCGGTACTTCCGGAACTCAAGCCGCTGGTAAGCGAAGAATTCTTTAAAAATCTAAAGGACATTTCGGAGCTGGACGAGAAATACCGCAGTGCATTTAAAACCGTAGTTGAGCACTACCGGAAGCAGAGAATGAACCATTATACCTCGATTGTTAAAAAGGCAGAGGAGATTATGGGCAGGGAATTTGCAGACCCGAATCTCTCACCTGCAAGTCTTGCAGATGAACTTGATATGAGCTCTGCCTATCTGGGCAGAATATTTAAAGAAACTCTGGGCTGCTCAATAAGCCAGCAGCTCAATAATATAAGAGTGGAAAAGGCAAAGAAACTGCTTAGAGAGTCCGAGCTTTCGGTTGAAACAATAGCAGAGACAGTTGGCTTTTCAAACGTCAAATACTTCTATGTGGTATTTAAAAATATCTGCGGTATGACACCCCTGCAGTTCAGAAAAGGGAAAAACGAATAAAAAAAGCCTGTGAAAACCGAGTTTTCACAGGCTTTAAATTTTGATTTTTGCAGTACAGAGTCAGCGCATGGAAAAGGAAATATTTTTCCTGAACTGTAAGTTTCTCATGTATCAGATTTAAAGAAAACGCTAACCGAAAGAGAATCCCTTACTCAGAGTATAGGCTCTATTACTGCCATGAAATACTTTGCCATTTCCTCCGGACTTTCTTTCATGCCACGTCTTATCCACCATTGGGCCATGTTCACAAAGCTGCCGGCAATGTGGTTGCGGAGAAACTCTTCGGGAATATCGTGATTACTGTGCTTCATGTCAGCAAGAATGTACCTTGTAACAACCTCGTCCAGATGCTGCTTGAAGTAGAAAAGGAATACATCACTGCTTTCTCCCACCAGAAGCTTTGCAAGATTTTTCCCGTTATCTTTAAGGTGGAATAGAATATGCGTAACCACGTGCTGAGTATCACCCTCGGAAAGCGAAAAAAGATGTGAGTCAGAGATTCCGGGCTGATCTGAAAATACATGATTGAAAAGATTGCTGCACAGCTGCTGCAAAAGAGCATCTTTGGTTTCAAAATGGGCGTAGAATGTAGTCCTGCCCACATTGGCTTCATCAATAATATCCTGAACGGTTATCTTGCTGTACGGCTCCTTGTTTAAAAGACTTTCAAATGCGGCGAAAATTGCCGCTCTGGTTTTTTGCTGGCGCCTGTCCATGTTTGCACCTCCGAACATTTTAGAAAATATGTTCATTATCGTTCATAGCAGGATAATTGTACCTTGCCCTTTTTTCTTAACAGCGAATATAATGAACTTAAAGAAACAAAGTGTTCTGTAATGTATCTGTTGTACTATATTTATGAGCTAAAAGCAAGGAGGATTTTTTAATGTTAAAAAAGATGTGCGATGAATTTGCAGGTCTTAGATTTACAATAATATCCGGAATTTTCCTGCTGTGCAGCCTGATTCTCATGCTGACAGGAAAATCTCTGCCCGTAGATCCGGCATGGGTTACGGTTATTTTGTCGGGATACCCTCTGCTGTATCTTGCGATTACCAGACTTGTAAAGCAGAAATGGGTTTCCTCATGCCTGCTTATATCCATTGCAATGCTTGCTTCTTTGCTTATAGGAGAACTTTTTGCAGCCGGTGAGGTTGCATTTATTATGGCTATCGGTGCCATACTTGAGGATATGACTGTTGCACGGGCCAAAAAAGGACTTTCAGAGCTTATTGCTCTGACCCCTTCCCAAGGGCGGCTTCTGACTGAAAAGGGAGAAACAGTTGAAGAAATAATGATACCTGCGGAGAAGATACAGAGGGGTAATCTTCTCCGTGTGCTTCCGGGTGAGAAAATTCCCGTGGACGGAATTGTTGTTTCAGGCGAAAGTTCCGTTGACCAGTCGGTTATGACGGGCGAATCTCTGCCGGTTGACAAAAAAGCAGGGGATAAAGTGTTCTGCGGTACTCTCAACTGCTTCGGTTCCATGGATATTGAGGCAACCGAGGTGGGAGAGGATTCTTCCCTTCAGAAGCTCATCCGCATGGTTGAGCAGGCCGACGAGAAGAAAGCGCCTGTACAGCGAATTGCAGATAAATGGTCGGTATGGCTTGTACCTATTGCACTTGCGATAGCCATAGGTGCATTTGTGATAAATTATGCCCTTGGCATGGAGCTTATGACGGCGCTTAACAGAGGCGTTACGGTTCTTGTAGTTTTCTGCCCCTGCGCTCTGGCGCTTGCAACTCCCACAACTGTAATGGCGGCAATCGGTCAGGCGGCTAAGAAAGGCGTAATCATAAAATCCGGAGAGGCACTTGAAACTCTGGGAAGAGTCGATACGGTGGCATTTGATAAAACCGGTACTCTTACCTATGGCAGACTGGAGGTTTCGGGCGTGAAAACCTTTGCCGAGGGCCTTGATGAAAATGAGCTGCTTAGTCTCGCAGGAGCTGCCGAATCCAGAAGTGAGCATCCGCTGGGAAAGGCAGTTGCGGCAAAGGTAAAAGAGCTGGAGCTTAAACCGGCAGAGCCTGAGGATTTCCGTATGGAGGCCGGAAAAGGCGTGGAAGCGCTGGTTGAAGGCAGAAAAATTTTCTGCGGAAGCGAGGAATATCTCAAGGAGAAGGGAATCGTCTGCTGCTTAGCGGCGAAAGAAATATTAGATGATTTCAGAGATCAGGGTATGGCGCTGATTGTTGTTGCAGATGAAGCAGAGTGCCTCGGCGTGATAGCTCTTGCGGATATTCTAAGACCCGATGCAAAGGAAAGTGTTGAAAAACTCAGCGCTATGGGCGTGCGCAGCGTGCTTCTGACAGGCGATAACCGTAAGGCGGCGGAGCATTTTGCAGTGTGTGCAGGAGTTAAGGAAATAAGAGCAGAGCTTTTGCCGGATGAGAAGGTAGCGGCGATAGAGGGCTTAAAAAAGCCGGGGAATATTGTGTGCATGATAGGCGACGGAGTAAATGATGCTCCGGCTCTTAAAACTGCAAATGTAGGCGTTGCAATGGGTGGAATAGGCAGCGATATAGCAGTTGAGGCGGCGGATGCGGCACTGATGCAGGATAATATTTCGCAGCTTGTATATTTAAAGCGTCTTGCAAGCTCCGCCCTCAGAACCATTAAGGGAAATATAACCGCCTCAATGTGCATAAATGCAGTGGCAGTGACCCTGTCTGTGCTGGGTATACTCAATCCGGTTACCGGTGCGCTGGTACATAATGCAGGTTCGGTTCTGGTGGTTTTGAATGCGGCTCTGCTTTACGACAGAAGGTTTGACTGACTTAATACCAAAACAACAGCTCCATGTCTATCCCTGTGCCGGAGCGGTGTGCAAAGGCAAAGCTTAATGAATAGAGAACACCCCGTTTGACGGAGCTGTTTTGCAGCTTCTTCAAACGGGGTGAAATTTATAAATTCAGATTATGTAAACTTACTTGCTGTATTTTTCAAACCAGTCAGTGATCTCGGTCAGTCTGCGGACTCTGTGCAGCGGTTTTCCGGAGCGGGAGAGTTCGTGATTTTCGCCGTGGAAGAGGCAGAGTCTTGCAGGTACATATCTTGCCTTGAGAGCGGTGAACATTTGCAGACCCTGCTCAAGGGGGCAGCGATAATCCTCGTCAGAGTGGATAAAGAGAGTAGGAGTCTTTACCTGATCTGCATATTTAACAGGGGAATGTTCCCAGAGAATTTCAGGCTGAGTGAAGAAATCGGCCTTGTTCTGGTCGGTTGCAAAATAGAAGCCTATATCGCTGACACCGTGGAAGGAGAGCCAGTTGGATATGGAGCGCTGTGAAGCTGCGCAGCAGAAGCGGTCGGTGTGACCTATGACCCAGTTAGTCATAAATCCGCCGTAGCTGCCGCCGGTAACGCAAACACGCTTGGGGTCAATCTGTGGATAGGCTTTAAGAACGGCATCGGTGAAGTCCATAAGGTTCTTAAAGTCAGTTCCGCCATAGTCACCGCGGATATCCATAAACTCATTGTCTCTGCCGTCGCCGCCCTTGGGATTGCAGAAGAATACAAAGTATCCCATGCCTGCCCAGAGCTGCATCTCATGGTAGAATACAGGACCGTAGACGGTTTTGGGGCCGCCGTGAATATCAAGAACTGCGGGATAGGTCTTTTCGGGGTCATAATCCTTAGGCAGCATTACCCAGCCTTCAATTTCATATCCCTCACTCTGGATGTGCAGAGTGTTGTAGTCTGCTACATATTTACCCTCCAGAGCCTCATCATTAAAGTGACTCAGGCAGGTGATTTCTCCGCTTGTCAGGTCAGCGGAGTAAAGCTCCTGAAGCTTGTTGTCGTAAAGTGCGATTAAGAGAGCCTTTGAATTGTTCTCGGAAAGAGCGATAGCATCAATGCTGCCGGCCTTGCCGATAACAGTATGCTCACTGCCGTCGGGCAGAAGCTTATTCAAAACTGCGTTACCCTCTCTTGTGGCAATAAAGTACAGGGAGTCACCCTTGGCCTGCCACATGGCACCGCCGCCTAAACGGCAGTCGGAGCCGACAATACCGTACATACTGCATTCCTGCTTCTGAAGAAGTTTGAAGTCATAGCTTACAGGGTCAAGAACATATACCCAGCTGTTTTCGTTTACGCCGTAGCGCTCGCAGTCGGATGCGGAAACATAGATTTTGCCGTTTACCTCCAGCATACTGCCGATGCTCAGCTCGGGAACATTCACAACGGTGGTAATCTCATCAGTCTCAACGCTGTACTTATAAATCTGACCGTTTTTAATATCGTATTTGTCGGTAAAGGCAGAGCCGTTGAAGAATATATCACTGCCGATTATAACCATGCTGCCCATGTCAAACTCAGGGCGGGTTATACGTTTGACCTCGCCGTCAATATAGGTGAAAAGGGCGCTGCGCTGCTTATTGGTTACACCCTGACCGTTGAGCCAGAAGGGGATTTCATCCAGAACCTCATAGTCCTTTTCGTCCTCGTAATGCTTGGCGGTCTCCTTGCGCTCGTCGTCGGACATTTTGTAGTAATCAGGGAAATTCATATCAATGCTGCCGATAACAGCATAGCCCCAGTCAGCCTTTTTAATGCTTCCTGCGGCAAAAGGCAGAGTGAATGCAGGCAGAGCTTCACCGCCGTGGATGTCCAGACGATAGTAGCTTGTGAACTGCTCTTTGGCGGTCTGGCGTTTCTTCTCAGCAGCGGAACGAACTGCGGGGAAAAGGATGTGGCGCTCATCTTCCCAGATAAAGCTGCGTTCAGAACCTAAATCGGTAAGCTGTTTTAGTTCTCCGTCATAGAACCAGAGTCTGCCTTCGTAGCTGTTTTCATCCTCATTGCAGTTTGAAACTACAAAAGCAGCGGATTTGCCGTCGGGGGCATACTTCACGTCAGAGAGAAAGCGATATTTTAAGAAGTCTTTTAACTCGATTGCGTTCATGTGAATGTCCTTTCATATGTATTTATGCCTAGAGTATAACACAAAGAATTTTTAAGATAAATGAGAAATTATAAAAATTCCGATAAAAAACTGCGGTTATAAAATGCAGCAGAAATCCGCCTTGCAGAGACTGTTAAAGCACAGCCAGAGCGGCATTCAGTGCTTTTACCATATCCTCAAGGGTCATACTGGGAATATTTTCTCTGTTTTCGACCTGCTGGGGAAGAAAAGGCACATGGATAAAGCCTGCAATGGTATCGGGGCAGTGAATGCGGCAGTAGCTCAGCACTCCGTACATAAGCTGATTGCAGACAAAGGTACCGGCAGAATTTGAAATACGGGCGGGGACACCGGCGCTGTTGATGGCTTCAATCATCTTCTTAACAGGCAGAGTGGAAAAAAGTGCGTTCTCGCCGCCGAAAATAACAGGCTCGTCTATCGGACGGTTGCCCTCGTTGTCGGCCGATTCGGCATCGGCAATGTTAATCGCAATGCGCTCTGGAGTTACGGCAGCTCTGCCGCCGGCCTGACCGATGCAGATTACCGCATCCGGCTTATGCAGTTCAATAGCATCCGTTACTATCTTAATGGATTTACCGAATACAGTGGGTACCTCGAGCTTTATAAGCTCTTTTCCGTCGGGGGCAGTCACTTTCTTTACTGCCTCGTAGGCGGGATTTATCTTTTCCCCTCCGAAGGGATCGAAACCTGTGAGCAGAATTTTCATATATAAAAGCTCCTAAAAATTTATATGCTCAGTATAACATTTCGGCATTTACAGTTCAATGAGCCGAAAAAGACTTGTGAAGATTTATAGCTGCCGCAGGAGGCAAAAAGGCATGAAAAAAGCACCCGCCATCGGGTGCAGACAGAATATATCCCATAAAAAGAACTAACCCCTGACCGGCGATACTTTCAACCAATCAGGGGTTAATTCTGTGAACTCTTAATATCCAACATCATATGGTTACCTCTCTTTCTGCTCAATGGGATCTCTGTTCCATTTAAAACATTGTCGACCCTTCGGGTTCCTTCCTTTACAGGAATCCTCCAGAAATCAAACACCTAAGAACTGTCTTCCGTCGATCCTTCGATTTACTACCTTTTCTTATGTTTGGTATTTCCTTTCTGTGACTATATAGTAACACCGCCATAAGGGAATTGCAAGACACTAAACTGTACGAATTGGCAGGGTTAAAACAGTGCAAATGGTAGAAAAGCACGTTTTATGGTATTTTTCGATTGACTTTGAAGAAGTGGAAGAATATAATAAAATTGTTGGGCTGTAAGTTTTAAACTATACAGCAGCGACATTAAACCGAACTAAAAAACGAGGTGTATGTATTATACACCTCGTTTTTTTACATTCAGCCGTACAGAGAAAATCAGACCTTTTATTTCAGTCTTTATCTCTTGAAGAGAAGATAAGCACAAAACGCAGAAGCTGCATTAAGGATACCGCCAGTGCGGCAACATAGGTAAGTGCAGCGGCGGAAAGAACCTTTTTGGCGCCTTCGTACTCTTCACCCTGCAGGAGGTTTCCACCCTCTATGCACTGTAAAGCCCTTTTGCTTGCATCAAACTCAGTGGGGAGGGTGACCAGCTGGAAGAGGGTTGAAAGTCCGAAGCATATGATTCCGGCATAGGCAAACCATGTGAAAACAGGGCTGAAGGAGCTGAATACAAGGCCCAGAATGATAAGGGGCATTGCAAGCTTTGCGCCGAAGTTTGTGATAGGGATAATAGCGGCTCTTATTTTTATGGGAACATAGTTAACTGCGTGCTGAATAGCGTGTCCGGCTTCGTGGCACGCAACACCTACGGCTGCGCAGGATGCACTGTTATATACGCTGTCTGAAAGGCGAATAACTCCGGCGGAGGGGTCAAAATGATCGGTAAGCTCACCGCCTATATGTTCAATGCGGATGTTTGAAAGTCCGTTTCTGTCAAGAACATATCGAGCTGCCTGAGCACCGGTAAGACCTCTGTGATTGTAAACGCTGTTGTAGTGCTTGAAGGTGCTGTTTACTCTGGAGCTTGCCCAGAGAGACAAAAGCACGGCAGGCATAACTAAAACTACATATGTCCAGTCTAAATACATATAAACTCCTTTTTTCAGGGCTATTAAGCCCAAATCGGCGGATCTGCCGCCGTCATTTTTATAATATATCAATTATAGAGGATTTAATCATTTAATATTTGTAAATTCTCTCATTGGAGTTCTTGTTACGGCTGCTGAATACTCGCCACAGGGCGAAAAAATCTGCTTGCAGGGGACTTGAGCAGAGGTTTATTATATACTCAGATTAGAGGTGGCAGTATGCAGACAATAGACGAAGCCCTTTTGAAGCTGCAAAAATCAAGGTTTCGTTCAGGCTTTAAGCTTGACGACAAAGACCGAAAGTATATAGCTGATAAGGGCATGGATACTATCAGGCGGCACGCCGGAGATTTTATTGCACAGAAGCTGGCACCGGCCTATCCGAAAAATGACGGAAAGCAGACACCGATGCGGGGTCATCCGGTTTTCAAGGCAATGCATGGCACGGCCTGCTGCTGCCGTGGCTGCCTTCAGAAGTGGTACAAGGTCTCACCGGGAAGGCCGTTAACAGAATCTGAACAGGAGCGGCTTGTAAATCTTATAATGGTTTGGATAGAGCGCCAGCTGTAAGGAGAAAAATTATGTATGATATAGTTGCACTTGGAGAGCTGCTGATTGATTTTACCCCTCAGGGAAAATCTCAGCAGGGGAATTTCCTGTTTGAAGCAAATCCGGGCGGAGCGCCCTGCAATATGCTAGCAGCGGCGGCAAAGCTGGGGCGAAAGACTGCGTTTATCGGAAAAGTGGGAAATGATGATTTCGGAAAGCGGCTTAAAGACAGCATAGAGCATCAGGGCATAAATGCCGATTCGCTGTATCTTACGGACGAGAGCTTTACAACCCTTGCATTTGTAACTCTGGGAGAGGACGGCAGCAGAAGCTTCTCCTTTGCCAGAAAACCCGGTGCAGACACCCTGCTGAGAGCGGAGGAAGTGGACGAAGAGCTTATAAAAAGTGCAAAAGTGTTCCACTGCGGAACGCTGTCCATGACCCACGAGCCTGCAAAATCAGCCACAATGAAAGCACTGGAAACAGCAAAGACCTGCGGGACAATAATTTCAGCAGACCCGAATATAAGACTGAAGCTCTGGGCTTCGGAAGAAAGCGCAAGAGAAGCCATGAGAACGGTTTTGGGATATGCCGATATAGTCAAAATATCGGATGACGAGCTGGAATTCTTTTACGGCAGTTCCGATATAGAAAAAAGCGGCAGACGGTTAATGGATGAATTTGACATAAGCCTTCTTTTTATAACCTGCGCAAGAGCGGGAGCTTACGCAATGAACAAGGCGGAAACGGTATATCATCCGGCCTATACCTGCCTTAAAGCGGTGGACAGCACCGGTGCAGGGGATGCCTTCTGCGGAGTGGCACTTTCTGAACTTTTGAATGCGGAAGACCCGAAAATGCCTGCAAAAGACGAGCTTACACGAATCTTGAGCGTTGCATCTGCGGCAGCAGGTATTGTCTGCACCCGTTACGGGGCAGCTGCGGTTATGCCCTCAAGAGAGGAAATAGAAAATCTTATTGCCGATGGCAATTTATGAGTACGGATTGACAAGATAAAATGTCGGTGATATAGTAAAAGAAATTAAAGATTATCTTCAGGGCAGGGTGTGATTCCCTACCGGCGGTATAGCCCGCGAGCCGAAAGGCAGATCCGGTTTGATTCCGGAGCCGACAGTTAAAGTCTGGATGAAAGAAGACAGTGCTTATATTAAGCTTAAAGTTATGCTCTGAAATGGATTTCCATTTCAGAGCTTTTTGTATTTTCAAATCCCTGCAGGAATAATCTTGCAGGGATTTTTTATTATCTAAGGAAGTGTTTGTGTGCCTGAAAGAAAATTTATGGAGCGGGCTATTGAGCTTGCGAAAAAAGGTAAAGGCTGGACAAATCCCAATCCACTTGTGGGAGCGGTTATTGTCAAAGACGGAAGGATTATAGGCGAAGGCTTCCATGAGCGCTGCGGAGAGCTTCATGCAGAGAGAAACGCCATAGCATCGCTTAGAGAATCTGCAAAGGGAGCGGAAATCTATGTGACTCTGGAGCCCTGCTGCCATTACGGCAGGACACCGCCCTGCACTGAGGCGATTATTGAGCAGGGAATAGGAACAGTTATCATCGGTTCGGCAGACCCCAATCCGCAGGTGTGCGGAAAGGGAGTAAAAATCCTCAGGGCTGCGGGAATTACGGTTATAGAGGATTATATGCGGGAGGAATGTGATGAACTGAACCCTGTGTTTTTCCACTACATGAATACAAAAATGCCCTATGTGACCATGAAATATGCCATGACCGCCGACGGGAAAATCGCTACAAAAACAGGCAGATCGCAGTGGATAAGCAATGAAAAGTCAAGAGAGCTTGTTCATCGTATGCGCCATGAGAGTATGGCGATTATGGCAGGTATAGGAACTGTGCTTGCAGATGACCCGATGCTTAACGTAAGAGTTGGGGGACTGAAAAGCCCCATAAGGATAATTTGTGACACAAAGCTTAGAATTCCGGAGGACTGCCGGATATGCAGAACGGCAGCAGAATACAGAACCATAATTGCCTGTGGAAAAGCGGACGGAAATAAAGCTGAGCGGCTGCGGAAGATGGGCATTGAGGTTCTGGAGCTGGGGCAGACCGAAGGCGGCATAGACCTTAAAGAGCTGATGATGAAGCTTGGAGAAATGGGAATCGACAGTATTCTGCTTGAAGGCGGCGCAGATTTAAACGACAGTGCGCTGCGGGCGGGAATTGTACAAAAAATAATTGTGTTTATAGGTCCCAAAGTATTCGGCGGAAAGGAAGCCAGAGCTCCGGTTGAGGGGAAGGGCGTGGAGCTTGTGGAGCAGTCCGTAAAGCTTAAATTTAAAAATGTTCAGCTTATAGATGAAGATATTATGATTGAATACGGTGTGGAGGGATGAAAGTAAAGTGTTTACCGGCATTATAGAGGAACTGGGAGCTGTAAAAAGAATTGATGCATCGGGAAAAGGCGGCAGCATTGAAATTCTTGCCCGCAAAGTACTGGAAAACACAAAGCTTGGAGACAGTATTGCCGTTAACGGAGTCTGCCTGACAGTAACCTCCCTGACTTCAAACTCATTTACAGCGGATATTATGGCGGAGACCTTCAGAAGAAGCAATCTCGGCAGACTGAGAGTAAAGGACGAGGTCAATCTCGAGCGGGCAATGGCGGCTGACGGACGTTTCGGCGGACACATAGTTTCGGGTCATATCGACGGTACGGGCAGAATTGTGGAAAACCTCAGAGAAGGAAACGCAGTCTGGGTCACAATTAAGGCAGATAAAGAGATTTTGAACCTGATTGTGGAAAAAGGGTCGATTTGCATTGACGGAATAAGCCTGACTGTTGCATATGTTGACAGCGAGTGCTTTAAGGTATCAATAATTCCCCACACAGGGGAGGCCACAACTCTGCTTAAAAAACGTACCGGCGAGATAGTAAATCTTGAAAACGATGTTGTGGGAAAGTATGTGAGAAAGCTCATGGGCATAGGCGATACGGAAAAACAGAAATCCTCAGGTATAACAATGGAGTTTCTTGAGGAATACGGAATATAAGGAGATATAAAATGGAACACAGATACAACAGTGTGGAAGAGGCGCTGGAAGCACTTAGAAACGGAGAAATCATTCTTGTGAGTGACGACCCCGAAAGAGAAAACGAGGGCGACATGATATGTGCCGCAGAGTTTGCGACACAGGAAAATATAAACTTCATGGCCTGCCATGCAAAGGGCCTAATCTGCACCCCGATGAGTATAGAAATTGCTCACAGACTGGGACTTCCTCAAATGGTTTCGGAAAATACGGACAATCACTGCACGGCGTTTACCGTTTCCGTAGACCATGTGGATACAACCACCGGAATCTCTGCCGCAGAGCGTTCCTACACTATGCAGAAGTGCATTGATGACAGCACTACTCCCAATGACCTGCGCCGTCCGGGCCATGTTTTCCCACTGGTTGCCCGCAGAGGCGGTGTGCTGGTGAGAAACGGACACACAGAGGCAACGGTTGATCTTATGCGCCTTGCAGGCCTTAAGCAGTGCGGCGTATGCTGCGAGGTTATGGAAGCTGACGGAACAATGATGAAAACCGAAAATCTCTGGAAGCTTGCGGAAAAATACAATCTTAAATATATCACTATCAGGGATTTACAGAATTACTGCCGTTTAAATGAAAAACACGTTGTACGGGAAGCCTGTGCCGATATGCCCACAAAATACGGTCACTTTAAAATTTACGGCTATGTAAATGATGTTACAGGCGAGCACCATGTGGCACTGGTAAAAGGCGATCTGGGCGACGGCGAAAATGTACTGTGCAGAGTTCACTCCGAATGCCTCACCGGTGATACCTTCGGCTCCCTGCGCTGCGACTGCGGTCAGCAGCTCCGGAACGCTATGACACAGGTAGAGCAGGAGGGACGGGGAATTATCCTTTATATGCGTCAGGAAGGCCGGGGTATAGGACTTATAAACAAGCTGAAGGCCTATGTGCTTCAGGAGCAGGGGCTGGACACTGTGGATGCAAACATAGCACTGGGCTTTGCCCCTGATCTGCGTGAATACTGGGTGGGCGCACAGATACTCAGAGATCTGGGCGTTAAATCCCTCAGACTTCTTACCAACAATCCGGAAAAGGTGTACGGTCTTGAGGGCTTTGGTATGGAAATCAGGGAGAGAGTTCCTATAGAGGTTGAGCCTCAGCAGTATGATGAGCGATACATAAGAACAAAACAGAAGAGAATGGGCCATATTTTCAACGAAATCAAATTATAAGGAGAACAAAATGAAAGAAATCAATGTTTTAGAAGGCAAAGTAGTAGCAAAAGAGGGAATGACAGTTGCAATCGTAGCAGCCCGTTTCAACGAAATAATTGTAAACAAGCTTTTGGGCGGAGCTGTTGACGGTCTTGTGCGCCACGGTGTTGAGGAAAGCAACATCACCGCAGCATGGGTTCCGGGAGCATTTGAAATTCCCCTTGCAGCTTCAAAGCTTGCAAATTCCGGAAAATATGATGCAGTAATCTGCGTAGGTGCGGTTATAAGAGGAGATACAGCTCACTATGACTATGTGTGCAATGAGGTCTCCAAGGGGGTTGCACAGGTGGGACTTCAGAGCGGAATCCCTGTTCTGTTCGGTGTCATCACCACCGAAAACATTGAGCAGGCAATAGCCCGTGCCGGCAGCAAGGCAGGCAATAAAGGCTATGACTGCGCTCTGGCTGCCATTGAAATGGTAAATCTGATGGAGCAGTTCTGATGAAGCTGCTGGTTTTTGATTATGACGGAACTCTGCACAATACCATACTTATATATGAACCGGCTTTTCGTGGAGCATTCAGACATCTGGTGGAGCAGGGTTATGCGGAGGACATTGAGATTCCCAGAGAGCAGATTGAGAGCTGGCTTGGGATGAATGTGCCGGAGATGTGGCAGAGCTTTATGCCTGAGCTGGATGATGAAATAAAGCTCAGTGCAAGCCTTGAGGTCGGTGCGCTTATGGTTGAGGAGATCCGAAAACACAGGGCCAGCTGGTATCCCAACACGGAGAAAGTCCTTGATAAGCTTAAAGAGCAGGGCTATGAGATGGTAGTTCTCAGCAACTGCAAGACGGATTATCGGGATACCCACTGGAAAGAGTTTAAGATGAACCGCTGGTTTACGGAGTTTTATGACTGCGAGAGCTTTGATTATGCGCCCAAAACCCAGATTATCCATGAGATCCAGAAAAAGTACGGCAATGAGATTATAGTTATAGGCGACAGAAAATCAGATTTTGCCTGTGCAAGGGAAGCGGACAGCCCGTTTGTGGGCTGCCTGTACGGCTTTGGCTTTCCTGGAGAACTGGACGGCGCAGAGGCACTTATAAATTCAATAGAACAGCTGCCCGATACAATCGAAAAGCTTATTTGAATAAAAACCCGCAAAGCACAGGGCTTTGCGGGTTTTTCCATGCTCATATATAAGGCGTGACGAAAAATTGCCGAAAAGGAATTTTTTCTGAATTTACGGAAGAAATATCAATACTGACAGGGCTCAGATTTTATGATATAATAATTCAAAATTTCCCATGATATGCGGGCGGAGATGCGTTTCCGGCCTGCGGAGGAGACTGAGTTGAAAGAATCAATATTTAAAAAATATCTGGAGCCGGACAGATTTATATTTGTGCTGATTTTTCTGATGCTTATAGAGCGGATAGTCATGTTCTTCTTAATAGGTCCTGAGGTTATCAGCGACAGTGATGATGTGGCTTATCTGGCAAGCGGAAAATATTTTGCACAGACCGGAACGGTTTCGGTCTGGCTTGAGATGCCGTCTGCACTTATTATGCCGGCAATGCCCTTTGTTACAGGTATTTTCTATATGATTTTCGGCGAGAGCGCAGGCTATATAGTGTCCCTTAAAATACTCTGGATAATAATCGGCCTTTTTACCCCGTATTTTGTGTATAAGATACTTTCCATGTTTGTGCCAAAGTGGTACGGCATTTTAGGCGCATCCGTGTTCCTTCTGCCTAACTTTGCATGGATGGATAATGTTATCCTTACCGAAACGCCGTATCTGCTGTTTTTCACCATGTGTCTGTATTATACATTCTGCATGGCAGAAAGCAGGGATAAGAAGTATTTTGTTTTGTATATAGTGTCATTTATGCTGGCGCTCTGCTTCAGAGCGAATATTTTAAGTATGCCGGTATTTACAGCGATTTATCTTCTTATCAAGAAAACTTACAGCGGCAGGGAGCTGCTTAAAAGACTGCTTGTTTTTGCCTGCGCATCCATGATATTCTTTGTGCCGTGGACAATCAGAAACTATATCCAGTTTAACGACTTCATTCCTGTCTCTTACGGTGCGCCTCACCCCACCATGAAGGGAACCTATCAGGGCGAGGGCTATCCCGAGGATGACCAGCTGGATTACGAGAAGAATGTGGACGAGGTATTCCTGCAAGATTATGCGGAATATTTTGACGGGGACGGAAACCCTAAAGATCCGGATCAGCGTCAGTATCTTTCAAATATGCGCAATACCTATATAATTAAGTACCGGCTTTCTGAATGGTTCAAAAATGATCCTGCTAGCCTGATAAAATCATATCTGATTTTAAAGCCGTACAGTGTTCTCAACTGGCCCTGGTACTGGGGCCCGTATGAAACACAGGTGACAGCACTCCTCGGAGCTATAAGCAAGATAAACTGCGTTTTGTGCGCAGCAGCAGTTCTGCTGTCCCTGATAAGAAAAAAGAAACGGCTGATTGTGCTTTATCTTTCTGCAATGTATGTTGTAAACCTTTATGTTCTGGCGATGTCCTTTGCCTCGGAACGCTATGCGGCAATGATTATGCCACTGAGGTATATGCTTGGTATAATAGGAATATGGCTTATTGCCGACTGCATAAAAAACTTTATTAAAAAGCGAAAACAGGCTTAAATGAATAATCCGATATATTAAACCAACCCCCTGACGGCGGCGCAGTATGTAAGCGCATAAAGCTGTCAGGGGGCTGCTTTTCTGCACGGCAAAGCCTGTACAGTAATATTTATCTGTAATTTTCTAAAAAGTATTTATAAAAACTTACGGCATCTGCCACAGCATCAAGGTCGATGTTCTCATTTTCGGAATGGACGGAGGCCAGCTGCTGAGCGGACAGTCTTATAGGTGCAAAACGGAGTACACATTCACATATATCTGTAAATGTACGTGCGTCAGATCCGGCAGGCAGAATAAAGGGTGATGCAGGATACTGGGGGAAAAGCTTATGTATGCAGTCCATAGTATATGCAAACTGCGGCTTATCCATATCAGCAGGCCCGTGGTACTCACAGCCGGGAGCTTCGGTTACTTCTATATCGTACTTTGCGGCAAGGTCTTTGAAATTCTTTAAATCCTGCTCAAAATCGTTCCAGTCAACAGGTCGGAGAAAAGCCCGTGTGCGGCAGTAATTCTCGGAGGCGCTGCCCTCGATCGCCTTGAAAGTACAGGTCGTGCCTATAAGTCCTGCCGCCTGAGGATTGATTTTCGGCAGAAGCTTTTTGAGAAGAGGCCCGAATATTTTAAGATTTGCAAAAAGTACATTCATCGGAAATGCGCAGTAGGGCCCGAGGTGACGGAACATGGCGTCGGTCTGAGGATTAAGGCGGTGAATAAAAACACTGCCGCTGAGAGCCTGTGTTATGAATTCGGATATCCGCTCAACAGGATTAAGAGCCATTCCTGCGGTTAAGCCTGCATGAGAGGTGCCGGCTCTGGCGGTGCAGTCGAAGTAATATCTGCCTTTTTCGTGCACAGCTACCATTGCACACTTATCGCACTTCATGCCGGCAAGCGGAGGTTCAATAAGTGCGCCGCCTTCGTCCAGTATGACTTCAAACTTAATGCCGTTTTTCTTAAAATAGTCGTTTGCCTGCGGAACTCCGTCACCGCAGATTTCTTCATTGTGAGAAGAACCTATGTAGACGTTGCAGGGCGGGATAAAGCCTGCCTCAAGAAGCTCCTCAAGGGCGGAAAACTCTGCAAACAGGGGAGTTTTTGTATCGACTGTGCCTCTTCCCCAGATTTTTCCCTCGGAGATTTGACCCGAAAATCCGTCGTATTTCCACTGGCCCGAAACATCTACTACATCGTGGTGAGACATGAGCATGATGTTTCTGCTGCTGTCCTTGCTGGGGAGTCTGTATATCCAGCAGTCATCGGAAAAAGTAAGCTTTTCAGCTTTTTCGTGGATAAGCGGGAAAAGCTCCTCTACCACATTGCGCAGCTTTTTGAATTCGGTATCGTCAAAGCTGTCTGCATGAGATACAGTTTTGCACTGAATCATTTTCTGCAGTCTTTCTGCATAGCGGAGAATTTCAGCCTCGCTATGCTCCGCAGTGCTTTTTTGCAGCTTCGGGGCTTTTGCGGATGCTTTTATGGTGTTTACTGCAAGAATAATAAGAAAAACAAGCAGCAAGCCCAGAATCAGATATAAGACAAACATTAACTTTCATCTTCTTTCGGTAGATATTGTATACAGTATAGCAGAATAAACGGAAAATGAAACAAAAAAGCGAAACTTCTAATGAAGTTTCGCTTTTTACCTTCCGCAGATATATTTATTAAACGAACATAGTGAGCAGCACAGCTTTTTATGCTGCACAGTATAAAAATTCCCCAAACCCACCCTTGCTGAAATGCCGATACCCGGTAAAAAGGATAAGGAAAAACATTGCTGATGTAAAAATGACGGGCAGAATGTTAAAGGGATTTGAACCCTCGGCACAGGCCCCTCTATGCACCAATGTGACAGCTTTAGCCCGCTGCAGGGCGTGGTATCCGCTCATTTCAGCTAACCTGTATTATTATTTTAAATCTATCAACCAGTTTGCAGACTGAATTGAAGTATCAATGATCCTCAGCTCCTGAGAAAGTCTGTCGCACTCTTTTCTCAGCTCGGAAACCTGAACCGTGCTGAAAATTTTAACCTCGGTTCTGGAACCACGGATGACTGTTTTGCTTGCACTGTCTAAAAGACTCTGCATAATGGAGACCTTCTGCTTTAAAACCTCACGCTTTGAAAGCAGCTCGGTAAGAGTTTTACCGTCTTTTTCACTTGTGGCATTGGTGAGATTTATACGTGAAATAAGCTCCTCCAGTTCATCACAGCTCCTGTTCAGCTCTTCAAGGAGCTGAGCGGGGTCTTCGGCAGGTTTTTCTCCCTCCTGAACCAGTGCGTTTAAACTGAGCCGATAACGCAGATTTTCAAGGCGTGTCTGTAAGTCGGTTCTCAGAATAAGTGCTTCTGCAAGCTTCATTTTAATCGCTCCTTTTCTGTAAACTTGTTGAGTAATTATAGCATATGGAAATTTTAAATACAGCACCAACGCCGCTGAAAATGCAGATTTTACAGTATGTTAAAACACTGAGGCAAAGCACAAAAAGCCTTATCAGGGCTGGTTAACTACGCCTGCAAAGAGCGGCATACCGTTATCGCTGTTAATGACAAAAATAAAAGGCCTGTCCAGAGTGAAGTCGATTTCCTCCTCGGGAGGCATACCTGCGCCTGCTGCGGACATAAGAGTATAGGCAGCGGCAGAAACACCTTCTTCATCAACTGTTACTCTGGCAGCATGATTTGCCTCGGAGAGGAAAACACCCTCTGTATCACAGATGGGGGAGAAGTCGGCAGAGCTTGAAAAAACAGTGCTGATGCCCATTTCGGATAAGCCGTCTTTGAGCTTTACGGAAGCTTCAACATCGAACTTGGGAAGAGCAGTATTTACAATAAGGTATTTGCTGTTCTCCCATGTGCTGCCGGAGAAAATAAAGTCTATTGCATCGCTGCTGCTCAGCAGCTCATCCACGCTGTGTCCCTCATCGGGCAGAAGAAGATACATACTTCCGCCGCCGTTTGCAAGGGGGAGCTTTATTGCACCGAAGTTTTCACCCCAATAGTAAGTGTCACTTCCGGAGGTGTGCATAAAGTCAATATCAATGTCTCCGGAGGGGGCATGAAAGACACCGGAGGCGGTGTTTTCGGGGCGGAAGCTGTCTGACCACTTTGCACGATAGCATATGCTGGATACAAGAGCCATTACTGTCTGCTCATTGAAGCCTTCGGAACCGGCCTCATCACTCAGTAAACCGTCGGTCTGACCGTTAATCCAGTTGCGGAGAAGTGCATTGTAGTCCTCACTGCCCATTTTGCCGCTGAAGCTGGAAGCGTGGTAATTGTCGGCAAGGTACTGAAGCGCAGGGACATTGTAATTGATGCTGTCGTTCAGCCAGAGAGAGTTTGCAAGAATGATATTTGTTGCGCCGTCTTTGCGGTAATGAGCGTTCCAGATGTCGGATGCACGGCTGCGGAGAGTGTCCATATCGGGGCAGTTTAAGGCATCCAGAATTTCCTGACGGCTTTCACCGTCGGTCGTTTCCGCCAGCATTGAAAGGCCTATGTAAAGATTAAGAGGGGATACAATATGGTTCTCACTATCACCGTTTTTGAGAAAAGCGGTCATGGTTTCACGGAAAAAGCCCTCAATCTCAGGTGAAAAATCCAGATCTCTGCGCTGAGCCATAACGCTTTCGGACCATGCATCAAATTCTGCGTCAAAATCTTTGGATGTTTCATCGGGATAGGGATTCATTTCAGGATAAACAGGTGATGCAAGCTGCATGGTGTCTTTTGCTTCACGGGATTTCATAATACCGGGTTTTAAAAGAATAAGGGCTGCAATAATTGCAATTAAAATGAGCACTGCCAAAGCGCTTAATATAAAGCCTGTTTTGGAGAGCCCGACTCTCTTTTCACTTTTTTCCATATTAAACCTCCATGAGAATTGTTTACTTTCTGCTTCCTATCTGAGCTTATGACGGAAAATCAGGAAATAAGTTCCTGTTACATACTCAGAATTGAGCGAACATAGAAGCCGCTTTCGCTGAGACGGCGCAACTGCAAGGGATAGCGGAACGTACACGGGCATATTTTATACTAAATAAGTGTTCGGGGGCAGGAACTGATGGGCAGATATTCACTATTTCTTATAAACAGCTTTTTCCTGGGAGTGGGGCTTGCTATGGATGCCTTTTCGGTGGCTCTTGTAAACGGACTTCGGGAAAGCAGAATGAGGATCGGGAAAATGCTTAAAATAGCAGGGGTATTTGGCGGATTTCAGGTATTCATGCCGCTTCTGGGCTGGTATTTTGCGCATGGAATGATAAATTGTTTTTCACATATAACCAGATATATTCCGGGAATATCACTTGTGCTGCTGCTTTTCATAGGCGGGAAAATGCTTTCAGAAGGCATAAACAGTACAGGTACAGAAGAGGATGAGCTGAAAGGCGGGACGCTTTTTGCTCAGGGGCTTGCAACCTCGGTAGATGCGCTGTCGGTGGGCTTTACCATAGGAGGCTATCCGCTTTCGCAGGCACTTACGGCAGCGGTAATAATAGCGTCGGTTACATTTGCAAGCTGCATGGCGGGACTTAAAATCGGGAAAAAAGCGCAGGAAAAGCTAAGCTCAAAGGTAACTGCGGCAGGGGGAATTATCCTGATTATACTGGGCTTTGAACTCTTTTTTACAAGCGCTGTCTGAGCCTTAAGCTCTTGCCAATTTTCACTCCAACCTTTATAATAATACTATATTTTACATATTTTATAGATGGAGAAAAGTATGGAGAAGAGTTTAGAAAGAAATTTCTGGCGGTTTGCGCTGCCCAGTATGCTGGCACAGTTGTTGAACAGCTTTTTCATAATCGTTGACGGATATTTTGTGGGGCAGAATCTGGGAGATACCGGCCTTGCGGCAATAAATATTGCATGGCCTATGGTTGCGTTTATTCAGGCAGTTTCTATGGCTGTCGGCATAGGCGGAGCTGTAAGAATGGCAATGGATGTGGGCAGGGAGGATTTTGAATCTGCTGTTAAGGAATGTGCCCATGCTATTACCATGCTGCTTGCAGCAACTTTAATTCTAGGTGCGGGGTTTTATCTCACATACCCGTATATTCTGCCGCTGCTGGGCGCAAATGAAGAGCTTTATCCCCTGACTTCCGAATATATAAAGGTGGTTTGCGTTTGCGCAGCCTGTCAGGTCTTGAGTACAGGCCTGCTGCCGCTGCTGCGAGGACAGGGCCGCACGATTGCAGCCATGTCTCTTACCATACTCGGCCTTGTGGGAAACATTGTGCTGGACTGGACATTTATCTATTATTTCCAGATGGGAATTAGAGGAGTTGCTCTTGCAACGGCGATTTCTCAGGGACTCAGTGCGGGTATCTGTTTCTGTATGCTGCTTACAAACAAAAAATGGCCAGTTCATCTTAAAGGGCTCAGACTTGAAAGACGCAGAATGGCAGAAATCCTTCACTTCGGAGTTTCATCCTTCGGACTTACGATTTCCACAAGCATACTCATCATGCTTACAAATCTTCAGGCGCTGCGCTACGGAGATACTGAGGGAGTTGCGATATATGCAGTGCTGAGCTACATTCTGGGAAGCGTTATTCCCCTTGTTTCCGGTGTGGGTGACGGAATTCAGCCGCTTTTGAGTGCGGCCTACGGTGCGGGAAACAACAAGGCGGTTGCAAATCTCAGACGCAGGGGACTTGCCCTTGCGATAGGAACAGCTTTAATGTGCAGTGGTCTTTGCTTTATGTTCAGAGCTCAGCTTCCGTTGCTTTTCGGCGCAAGCCCGTCGGCAGCTGAAAAATGCATGAATGCTATGTGGACACTTTCACTTGCGTTCCCGTTTATGGCAACAGTCAGATTCTCATGCAGCTATTTCTGCGCACTGGGTATGCCGAAAGCAAGTTCAATTCTCGCATACGGCGAGCCTCTTGTGGTGCAGCCGTTGATGCTCTTCCTTATACCTGCATTCCTTTCACTTCAGGGCGTGTGGATATCCTATCCGCTTGCAGTAATTACAATGACAGTTATTGCCGTTGTGCTTTTAAAATGTCACAGGAAAAGACAGGTTTTAGATTATGACTGAGTGATTCAAAATATATGAAAAAACCGGCACAGCCCGTTCTGGCGGCTGTGCCGGTTTTTTACTTTGAGCCGAAAGGGAGCGGCTGCCGACACTCCCTGCTTCTGCGTAAAAGAGATTAAAGAAAGACGGAGGGAATCAGAAGCTGAAACCCTCCGTTTGTATTACTTCAATAAGCGGTTTTAACTTATGCTCGGATTTTCTGCAGTGCCTGCGATATAAGAAAATTCGCACATAAATTTCTGCCTGATATAGCAGATATTCAAAAAAGTTATATCTTTTTCAGCCTGTAAAACAACTGGGAAATTTAATGCCTATCCGAAAAATTGAGAAATTTTTTCATCGGCAATGCTTTTGTTGCAGTAGACAAAATTGAATTCGCCCTCTATGTGCATACCCTCTACACTGAAAGCGGCAAGCCCCTCGTGCTGCTGGAGAATAGGCGCATAGGCAAAGGTTATGCAGTTCTGGGCTTTTAAGAGCTCGGTAATTATGGTGAAGTTACTGAGACTTACAGTACGTTCAAAGCTGCGGAGAGAAAAGCCCCTGTCCCGAATGGCCTGCTCAAGAAGATTTCTTGTGCCTGAGCCTTTTTCACGCAGAAGCAGGGTCTCTTTGAAAAGGGCTTCAATTGGAACCTCTTTTCCGGCAAAGGGATGATCTTTCCTGCATATTCCAAGGAATTTTTCCTTTTTAAAAAGCCGGTATCCGTAGCGGCTTTTATCCACGACTCCCTCTATAACTGCAAAATCCAGCTCACTGTCATCCAGCATTTTAAGCAGGCTTTCGGTGTTGTCTATAATATAATTGAGGCTGTGACCGGGGTCTTTTAGAAACTCCATTGCATAACCTGCGAGGACAAATTCACCGATGGTTTTAGTTGCGCCTACATTTAAAATCAGCTGCTGCGGTGCCGCAAACTCACTGCGCATGGCCTTTTCTTCTGCAATTATGCTGTCCAGATGGCGCTTGAAAATCTCGGCTTCTCTGGTACGGCAGAGCCTGCGGCCTTCATAGGTGAAAAATTTTACTCCGTACTGCTTTTCCAGATGCTGAATGTGCTGAGTAACTCCGGGCTGGGTCATATTCAGCTGCTCGGCGGTTTTTCGATAATTCATCTCTTTATAAAGACAGAGAAATGTAAAAATTCTTGAGTCGAACATACCAATACTCCATAAGAAATATTTATTGCTTTATAATAAAAGATAATTTGATTTTATCATATACGGGAACTATAATAAAGCAGAAAATTCTAAGGATTTTACAGGGAGATGAATCGTTATGGGTAAAGAGATTGTTTCCGCCGGCAAGAAGGTTTCACCCGCTGATGTTAAAAGGGTAAAGGCTCTGGGATGTCTGCAAGACAAGCGTTACAGCGATATATTTAATGTCCGTGTCATAACCGGCAACGGCAAAATGAGCACTGATGCGTACAGAGTTGTGGCAGATGCAGCTGATCGTTTCGGCAGCGGCGAGATTACAGCAACCACCCGTCTGGCACTTGAAATTCAGGGTGTGCAGTACGATAAAATAGATGAGCTTCTGGCCTATCTTGCCGAACACAATCTGGAAACCGGCGGCACCGGCCCGGTTGTAAGACCTATTGTTTCCTGCAAAGGCACTACCTGCCAGTATGGTCTTATAGATACTTACGATCTGAGCCGGAAGATACATGAACGCTTTTATCAGGGTTATCATCAGGTAAAGCTGCCTCATAAGTTTAAAATTGCAGTGGGCGGATGTCCCAATAACTGCGTAAAGCCCGACCTTAACGATCTCGGCATTATAGGCCAGCGTGTTCCCAGCTTTGACAGCGAGAAATGTCATGGCTGCAAGGTATGTCAGATAGAGAAGGTCTGTCCCATGCACGCCGCAAAGCTTGTTGACGGAGTAATAAGCCATGACGGATCACTTTGCACCAACTGCGGACGCTGCGCAGCAAAGTGTCCTTTCGGCGTAACCGCACAGTACAAAAACGGCTACAAGATTTATATCGGCGGACGCTGGGGCAAATGTTCTGCCCACGGTATCGCAATTGACAAGCTCTTTACAGATGAAGAAGAGGTTCTGGATTTTGTGGAGCGTGCCATTCTTCTTTTCCGCAGAGAGGGCAATCCCGGCGAGCGCTTTGCAGATACTGTAAATCGTCTGGGCTTTGAAAATGTTCAGGAGATGCTTCTCCACGGCGAAATTAACAAGGAAGAAATCCTCTGTATGTAAAAGAGCACGGCTCTTTAGAAGAGCAGCATCAAGGATAAGACCGAGGTGCTGCTTTTTCATACATAAAAACAGATGCTTATGATATAATCAGGCAGCTGATTCGACAAAAGGAAGAATCAGAAGTCAGATACATTGAAATAACAATAAGAGAAGATATTTAACAGGAGAACAGAATGAAAAAGAGCGTAATCTGTATACTTACAGTACTGGTTCTTTTCGCATCCGCAGCCTGCGGAACTGCTGAGCCGCAGATGCAGACAGGAGTGACTTTTACCGATGATCTTCAGCGGCAGGTCACAATAGACGGAACACCTGAGAGAGTTGCGGTGCTTATAGGAAGCTTTGCAGATGTATGGTGTCTTGCAGGCGGCAGGGACAGCATTGCAGCCGCTGCCGACGATACATGGACACAATTTGATCTGGGACTGGATGAGAGCGTTATTCATCTGGGCGGAGTCAAAGAGCCTAATGTTGAAAAGCTGCTGGCAGCCGAGCCTGACCTTGTAATAGGCAGCTCCAGAACTGCTGCAAATGTGGAACTTGAGGATATGCTCACGGAGATGGGAATACCCGTTCTGTATTTTAACGTAAGCAGCTTTGAGGACTATCTGAGAATGCTTAAAATCTGCTGCGAAATCACAGGTCATCCGGAAAATTACGAGACATACGGCCTGAATATTCAGCAGAGGGTTGATAATGCAGTTGCCATGGCAGAGGGTGAAGCGCCCACTGTATTATATATAAGGGCCACCGGTTCCGGCTGTAAGGTTAAAAACAGTGAGGGAACCGTACTGGGAGAGATGCTTGCAGACTTAGGCTGTGTGAATATTGCAGACAGCGAAAAGGGTCTTCTGGAAAACCTGAGCATGGAGACTATACTTGCCGCCGACCCCGATTATATCTTTGCGGTATTACAGGGAAGTGACAGCTCCGCAGCGGAAAAAAGCCTGAGAGATGCGCTCCTTTCAAATCCTGCGTGGGAAAGCCTGAGTGCAGTTAAGGAAGGCCGTTTCCACATTCTCGACCAGAAATTATATAACTTAAAGCCCAATGCCCGCTGGGGGGAAGCATATGAAGAACTCGCAGAGCTTATCTACGGGGAAAAATAAAAAAACAATATTTGCCTTTCTGCTGCTGGCGCTTATAGTGACGGCAGTATTAAGTCTGTGTCTGGGAGCCGAATCAATAAATATATTTACGGCTGTCAGGGAGCTTGCCGCAGGGGAGCAGACTGCAGCTGCAAGAATACTCAGATATGTGCGCCTGCCGAGAACCTGTGCGGGGCTTCTGGCAGGGGCTTCCCTTGCGGTTGCAGGAGCGGTTATACAGGCGGTGCTTTCAAACTCCCTTGCTGCACCGAGCACAATAGGCGTAAATGCGGGAGCGGGACTGGCAGTTGCCGTTTTCAGCGCAATCGTTCCTGAAGCGGTGAATATGATGCCTTTTGCGGCACTTTTAGGCGCATTCGGCGGCACAATGCTGGTACTTTCCATTGCCGAGCATACCAATGCCTCTAAAATTACGCTGGTTCTGGCGGGCGTGGCGGTTTCGGGAATTTTCAGCGCAGGAATTGATGCGGTTGTCACCCTTATTCCTGATGCGCTGAACGGATATACAGATTTCAGAATAGGCGGTCTTTCCGGCGTAAGCATGAAACAGCTTCTGCCGGCTTCTGTAATTTCGGCGTGTGCCTTTGC
>JAHHRR010000025.1 GCA_020025655.1 Oscillospiraceae bacterium | reverse complement strand
CTGACTAATTTATCTTGAAATTCGCGGTTTAACTGGCGGCTGCTGTGGGCAGGGGGAGTGATGCTGCGCTCTGCCTCTTCCAAGGAAAAGCGGCGGACGGCATCTATAATATTTTCTCTGTCACCCTTAAACTGGACAACAACGCAGCAGGTGCGCTCGTGAACAGTAACCTGCTGTACACCTCCCACTTTCAGGAACCAAGCCTCCAGCAGATCAGCCTGAGTGAGGCTCATTTGCTTTTGAACAAAACGAAAGCGGATTCTGCCCCGGCTTTCATGTTCAATTATTGCGTTCATAAAAAAACCTCCATAGTAAAAGGAGCCGCAAACGCGACTCCTCCTTACTGCCTGTTATTTTTTATCCTTCACAGTTGCAGTCGCAAACTTTAGCAGCCTCTTTATCAGCTGCCTCCTTTGCTGCGCGCTCCTCGTTGAGATCCTTGGCGGAGGCAAGAATGTCACCGGCGTTCTCCTGAACAGTAGTTACAGTGTCCATGATGGAATCCTTTGCGCGGAGACCTGCAGCGGTGACATGGGTGTAAACCTTAAACACCTGTATCTGTGCTTTTTTGTATAGCATATAGATTAAAGCTCTAACAATACCAATAAAAGTAAATAAATTTTAGATTTATAAAAACAACAAGTATTCATAGCAAAAATATAACTATTTTCTTCAAGGAAAGATATTCTTTTTATAAAGCGTAAACCGCCGGAATTATTCAACCGGCGGTTTAACAAAGTCTTTAAATTAAGGTTCCGGAGAAAAGAACTGTTAAATTTAATAATGAACAGGATTGAGCTGTATATCTAAAACGGAGAACAAACAATGTTCCTGATTTAAAAATACTGTGTTAATTTAGAAAGGCATTTAATCAAAATCCAGAACTCTGCACATACGTACAAGCGTAAGTCTGTTTCTGATAGCAGCAGAAATCTGAAGCATTTCATTTTCGAGAGAGGGATCAATACCAATGTCTTCGGGTCTGTACTTTGAACCTATTGCTTTGTATAAATTTTTCATCTCTTCCTCGGAAGGTATTGTTGCTATAAGCTCACGTATTTCGTCCCAATGGTCAACAATTAGCTGGGGATCAAAAGTTGCGAGAACATCATTAGCATTTTCCTTAACTATTCCGTCATAAAGCCTTTCACCGAATTTCTCCATTATCCACTCATTACTGAAGGGCTTATATGGTTTTGCCTTAGGAGTCAAGGCAGCTAGTCGGTGATATTCCTTGACACACAGAAAAGTACCAACACCTACGCACTCACCGTGAATGCCTTCTGCATTCTCAAAACGGGGCGGATGCATTTCTACCAAATGAGCCATAAGGTGTTCAGCACCCGAGGCAGCTCTGGAATGGTTCAAAAGCTGCATTGTAAGTCCACTTTTCATTTGTGCCATAGTCATTGCTTCATGGTCTATTTCGCCTGTTGCGGCCATTTTGTCAGCTGCTTCACGCATAATGTTAAGTGCTTCCTGCGCCAAATCTGCAACCATGGGGCAGTAATATTCACCCATTACCAAAGTGGAGATTTTCCAGTCTACAAGAGAAATGTACTTTGATAGGATATCATTAACTCCGCTTGTTACTAGACGTTTGGGAGCGCCTTTGATGATATCAAGGTCAGCAACTACAAGAATAGGTGCGCACATCGGCACAGACTTTTTCTGCCCTTCAAGAATGACGGAACAGATATTGGCTGTAAATCCGTCAGAACTGGCAAGCGTAGGAATAGCAACAAATGGAATACCCAGCTTATATGCAGGATAACGTCCGAAGTCCATAATTGTACCTGCACCGTAAGCCACAATGACCTCAGGACTATCGAGATCCTCCATCATTTTCTCAATGAGAACATCCTCGGAGCGAAGACCCTCGGCAGGAAGAATGATTTCCTGATCGGCCTTGATGTGCTTTCCTTCGGTGAGCTTATAAATATTTGAATCATATACCACAGTGCGTTTTTTGTTTGCAAGACCCACATCTGCCATATACTCTTCAAATTTATTTATAGCACTGTATTCAACAACAACTTTTTTTGTTTCGAGAGTGTGCTCTCTGCCGCAAGCACATTTTCCAACGTACTTTGTACAGTCCATAATCATAGTAAACCTGAGCTCCTTTAATATTAACATTTAAATTTTTTTATAAATGCAACGGCTAAAGAGTATAGTACTCTGCTGTTGATTTATATAACGGATTAAGTTATTTTGACATTAATTTATAGAAAAAAGTTATCCGGACGGAAAATTAAGTATTGAAATCTTTAGTTACAACAAGATCAGCATCAGTGCCTGCAATATTGGAGACAATCACCTGTCCACGCCAAACAGGGGGATGGAGTCGAATAGTGGAGATATAATTCATTACATCAAAGACCTTGCTTTTGGAAACCGGAGCATTGGTTTTAACTGGACAGCGCCTGCTAAGGCTGCTATCAATTAAAACAGTTGCGGTTACAATGCGTGATGGGGCAGTGACTTCGGTATAACCGTAAGCAGCGCCTCTTGGACAACTGTTTCCGGTAACGGCATAATTATTACTTTCGTCAACTTCAAGATGGCATCCTTTAGGACAGCATATACAGATGAGTTCTTTCATTCCGGTCTCTCCTCGATAGAAACGGTTATTATTCCGACAGCTTTCTTAAGCAAAGCCTTAGGAAGTGTGATGTGTTCCATTTCGCCGGGGGCAAAACGCTCCCGCTTGTAATGCGCCAGTGAAATGCCGTTGCTTTCAACCTTGATTACACCGGCTTTACATACACGGTTTACACGGAAGAAAATGTCTACATATTTGTCTATGGCATTTGGCCGAATTTTTTGAGGAACAGTATAGCTGACAGCGTTTCCATTTATAACATTCAGTACATTCTGGCGGCTTGTTTCACCGTTATGTATAAAGTCAGCAGCTGCGCGGCCGGCACGAATTGCCTCGGCTGCAACAAAATCTACCAGATCATGCACATGGGCTGCGTTTCCGCATGAGAAAACACCTTCCATACCGGTTTCCATATTTTCAAACACTACGGCTCCGTTTGTGCGGGGGTCAATTTCTATTCCTGCCTGACGTGTAAGCTCATTTTCCGGAATTAGACCGACGGACAAAAGAAGAGTATCACACTTAAATTCAATTTCTGAGCCTGGAACAGGCTTTAGATTTTCATCGACCTTTGACACAATAACGCTTTCAACCCGCTCTTTGCCGCGGATTTCGGTAACTGTGTGAGAAAGATAGAGCGGAATGTCAAAATCATTCAGGCACTGCACAATGTTGCGGTTAAGCCCTCCGGAGTATGGCATAAGTTCAACACAGCCCAGAACTTTTGCGCCATTTAAAGTCATGCGGCGTGCCATAATGAGACCAATATCTCCTGAACCGAGAATAAGAATACGGCGTCCAACCATATAGCCTTCTATATTGGCATAACGCTGAGCTGTTCCGGCAGTATATATACCGGCAGGCCGGGTTCCGGGAATACCAAGAGCGCCTCGGCTGCGTTCACGGCAGCCCATCGCCAAAATAATGCTTTTAGCTTTGTAAATGCAGTAACCATTTTCACTGCTTACAGCGTGCACTTCGCGGTTTCCGGTAATCTCAAGAACGGTAGTGTTAATGCTGTATTCTATACCAGAAGCTAAAAGTCTGTCGATATAGCGACCAGAAAACTCAGGTCCTGTGAGCTCTTCATTAAATGTATGGAGACCGAAACCGCTGTGAATACACTGATTGAGTATCCCACCGAGTTGCGTGTCACGTTCCAGTATTAAAATGTCCTTAATGCCTCTTGCCCTTGCTTCGCAAGCAGCTGCAAGTCCGGCGGGGCCGCCACCGATAACGATGATATCGTATAAATTCTTATACAAAGCACATACCTCCGTGATAAGGAAAAATACAGAAAAAACAAAAAGAGCAAAACAAATACAGACCACATGGCTTGTATCTGTTTCACTCATTAACTCCTGAAACATCTTATGTAATTTCTATAAGTATTTGTAATATAGCACATAAAAAATGAATTTGCAAGATTAAAGCTCTGTTAAAATAAAAAAATATATAGCAATTTAACAAAAAATAAGACCAATAGTAATTATATAGCGAATAATACTGGCAAACTGTACAATACGATTTGAGTTAATTATACAAATTAGCTCAAATAAATTTAGGGGATTGACAATATCGAAAACATAGTGTTAGAGTCTAACCATGCTAAGAAATATTTAGAATTATGCAAGCTCTGTTTTTTATCTTAAAATTTAATTTTAAAGTTACCTGGTGTATAGGCGTACGTAACTTTTGCTTTCCATGACGGTGTATATGGAAAGTAGAAGTTGCGTTTTTTTATGCAAAAATTCCAGCGGAGCATTTTGTAATCCTCTTTCGGTCGATTATGGTTTACGGAATTTATATGTCAAACAGGGACAGAATGGGATAACTTAAACTAGACTGGAAGCACTGGTAGCGTTTAAGGCTTATATTCGGTATGTCTTTGGATAGCAGTTCCGCCAAAGAAAAATATAAACGGAAAAATAAATGAAAAAGGAGGAAAAAAGCTATATGGCAAATGAATATGTAGTAGGTCTGGATGTTGGTACGCAGAGTACAAGAGTTATTATTTTTGATAAAGCCGGAAAAGTAGTTTCAAATGGCAGCCGTCAGCATCAGCCGCATATGATCAGGCAACCCGGATGGGCAGAACACCCTATGGGGGATCTGTGGAACGCATTTACAGGTGCCTGTAGGGATGCTATCAAGGATTTCTCCGGTGAATTGTCCGAAATCAAGGCTTTTGGTTTGTCTACACAGCGCTGCACAAGAGTGTTTGTGAACAATGAAGGGGAACTTATTCAGCCGATTATGAGCTGGCTGGATATACGCACACTTGTTCCTCATCAGCCCGGCCCAGATTACGAGGGAATGTACAAGATGCTGACAAACTCCGGATATTACTGCTATCGTCTTACGGGTGAGTATGCAGATACATACGGAAATTTAAGCGGAATTATATACCCGTTCAGTCAGGAAACCCATGACTGGCTTAAAGATCCGGAAGAGTTTAAAAAATATAACCTGACGGCGGATCAGCTGCCAACACTGAAAGCACCCGGAGAAGTGCTCGGTCATCTGACTGCTCAGGCGGCGTTTGAGACAGGACTTCCGGAAGGACTGCCTGTTATAGCAGCAGCTGGAGATAAACAGGTAGAAGTTCTTGGCGCAGGTGCTATCAATGAAGGTCAGGCTTATATAACCTGCGGAACGTATGTTGGATTTATCCTTGTAGGAAAACAATATCTGGAGGATCCGTCACTGGGCTGCTATATAGCACCTCATCCTGGTGTGTTCCACTATGAAGGCTACGGTGTAAGACGCGGATTCTGGAATATCAGCTGGTTTGCACGCAACTTCGGGGCAATAACAAAAAATATTATGGAAAACCGAGGAATAAGCTGCGAAGCAGCACTGGATCTTATGGCAGAACAGATACCAGTTGGCTGTGAAGGCCTTATGTTTGCGCCTGACTTTGTACCTCCATCTGCTGAATATCGTTACCGCAGAGGCGGTTTCTTTGGACTTGACGGTAGTCATACTGCAGCCCATATGTACCGTGCTGTACTTGAAGGAATTGCACTTAGCCTAAAGATGAATACAGACTGGATGCTAAATAATATTAAGAAAGATGTGACCGAGATTCGTATCGGAGGCGGCGGCTCAAAGAGTACTGTCTGTATGCAGATTTTCGCTGATGTGTTTGGCCTTCCGGTTGTCCGTACTACCAATCCTGAAAGCTGTGCACTGGGCGCAGCAATAGATGCCGCAGTAGGGTGCGGTATGTATGACAGCTTTGAGTCTGCTGTTGATGGTATGGTTCATATTCGCGATACCTTTGAGCCTTATCCCGACCGCCACAAGTTTTACAGTGAACTGCAGGAAGAGGTATATAAATATCTCCGTCCTACCACAGATCCGTTGTACATAAAGAGCCAGGACTTCTGGGATAGGTGGAACGTAACCAATCCTGACCTTGTTCGCTATCCGGCACCTAACAGTCAGTTTATAACACTATAATCAGTCATTATAAAAGCAATAAATATAAAAAAACTATGGAATTTTAAGGAGGAAATTATTATGTTAGTTACAAAAGAGCAGGTAGTTGCTGCATTGCAGAAAATCGTCGGTGCCGATAAAGTCAGTACTGAACTAGCAATACTTCAGGAAAACAGCCATGACCGTCATATGAAGTTTCAGGCTATACACGGTGTTTTTCCCTGCCCTCTGCCTATCTGTGTATGCAAAGCCGGCTGCACAGAGCAGGTCGTCGAAGTTCTGAAATACTGCAACGCTAATCTGGTTAATGTAGTTCCTAAGACCGGCGGTAGTGCCACCGAGGGCGGTTTGCAGACTATGGAGAACTGCATTGTACTTGACTGCTCCGATATGAACGGAATTATTGAGTTTAATGAAGAAGATATGTACATAACCTGTAAGGGAGGCACTCCTCTTATCTATGTTGAGCACTGGCTTCAGGAGCGCGGATACACCACCGGACACAGCCCACAGAGCCAGGAATTTGCTCAGATGGGCGGCCTTGTAGCAACCAGAAGCATCGGCCAGTTCTCCAACCTCTACGGCGGCATAGAAGATTTGCTTCTTGCTGTTGAAGTAGTTCTGCCTGACGGCACTGTGTGCAAGACCCGTATCGTTCCCCGTAAGGCTGCCGGCCCCGACGTACGTCATATGATTATGGGCGGCGAAGGCGCATTGGGCGTTATTACTGAGGTTACTGTCAAAGTGTTTAAATACACTCCCAGTACCATGTGGAAGGCAGCATACCTGATGGAAAACTTCCATGACGGGTTGAATCTTATCCGAGATATAATGGTTGAAGGCTACAAGCCCAGCACTGCACGTCTTTATGATGTCGGTGATACTGAGCTTAACTTCGGTGACGTTATCGACTGCAAAGGCAAGTGCATTATTCTCTTCATCGCTGAAGGACATGAGGAAATCACTCAGGCTACCGGTAAGGCAATCGTACAGTTTGCCGATAAGTGGCACGGCGAGAGAATAGATTCAAAGGTTGTCGATATCTGGATGGGACGCCGCAACTACACCGATCAGACTATCGCAGACGAGAAGGTCGAAATCATGGAGACCAAGAAGGTGTACTTCTCCACCGAAATTTGTGCAACATGGAGCAACATCCATAAAATTTATGATGCAGTAATGGCAAGAGTGCCCCAGATTATCCCTAATCTGATAGTATTCGGCGGACATGCATCTCACAGCTACCTCAATGGTACCTGCGTATACTTCATCTATCAGTATAACGCTTATGTTGATGATCCTGCAGATGAAATTGTCATCCATGAGAACATTGTTCAGGCAATTTCCGAAGAAGTTCTCCGCTACAACGGTACTGTTACTCACCACCATGGTATGGGCAAGCTGAAAGCACACCTGTACAAAGAGGAGTTTGGCAGCGCATATAAGCTTATGGAGCGCCTGAAAGTCGCACTTGACCCCAACAATATCATGAACCCTGGTTGCATCATGCCCGCAGACTGGAAAGAACAGAAGTAAATATAGTTTTGACTAAATAACAGCGCAGGCGGGTATTCGCCGTCTGCGCTGTTTAATAAATAAGGGAGGAAATTGAGATGAAACTGCTTTGCTGCGTCAAAATCGTAGGAAATTTCGAATCATGCGGTGACTGTGAGTGGGAAATCGAAGATAATAATGTAGATTTAACCTTTTACCCAAAACAGATTAACTGCTTTGACGCTTCCTGCGTGGAGCTTGCTTTACGCAGGAAGAAGGATAATCCGGAAGATATAAGTCTCAATATTCTTACTGTTTCTGATGGGAGCGACCAGCGCTTTCTGAAGCCTATGCTTGCACTTGGAGTGGACAGATGCGTAATTATAAAAGATGAATCAGATCTGAGATTTGCGCCGGCTTCAGTGGCGCATCAGATTGCGGAATTTGTAAAGCGGGAGCCTCAGGACTGGATCCTTTTCGGAAGTTATCAGAGCGTTGGACAGAATGGTGTAACCGGAATTCTAACTGCATCTCTGCTCAATATTCCCTGTTATACGGGGGTTACGGAGTTTAGCGTAATAGGGATGGACCTGCAGATAACGTATAAAGCGGATGATGCTTTTCTGACACGTACTGTTTCAGGTGGCGGTGTATTGATTTTGGATGAATCCGTAACTACTCTTCTGCGAACTCCGACGATTATGCAGGTGATGGCCAGCAAATCACGCAGTATAGAGGTGGAAGAAGCATCTAAAAATGAATGTGATTACATAGACCCTGTTTTGTGCTCTCTTCAGTATGAACACACAGAAAATGTCTGCGAAATGCTAACTCCTGCTCAGCTGGCTCAGCGGGTTTTGAAGCTGTGTGAGGAGGGCGAGTGATTATGGAGCATATTCGCGCTGTTGCAGTTGACAGTGGCTATAATTCCAGCGCGGCAAAGGATGCTGCGGGGCTTTTTACCTATGCCAGAGAACTTGATTCAGATGCAGAACTTTATCTTCTGCAACTTGAACACAGTTCTGCCGGATTGCCTGAAACCGATTTATCTTATACCCTGCTGAAAGTAAGCTGCGGAGGCTCGGTTGAATGCCAGAGGCTCGGTAATATTCTGAGCGGGAATTTGCCTGATTCTCAGGCACTGTGGCTTTTTGCGCCTGACAGTGTAGGAACACAGGTTGCCGCTTTTTTTGCGGTAGAACGAAAGCTTCCTGTAGCTTCGCATATTACTGAAGTGTTTTTGGCGGGGGACAAAGTCCAGCTTAAACGTATGGCCTATGCAGGTAATCTTGCTGCGGAACTGGAACTGCCTTCCAATTCAGTGGTATCACTGGCGAAGGGAGTTACAAGCAGAATAAAAAATGGACGGGAAAAGGGAAAGATTGTTATTAAGAGACTGGATGACATTGCAGCGCCGGAAGATTTAAAAATTTTTTTTGAACATGGAGAAAATCCTCTGATTAAGGCAGAACGTGTTTTTGCTGTTGGCAGGGGAGTGTCTTCCAGAACTGACCTGGAGAGAATTGAATATGTAGCTGACAGACTTGGCGCTGAAATCGCCGTTAGCCGTCCGATTGCTACAAACGGTTGGAAACCAATCAGCCGCCAGCTTGGCATTTCCGGCGAGGTTATTTCTCCGGAAATGTGTCTACTGCTTGGCGTTTCTGGCACATCGGCGTTCCTTTACGGGATTCGTGGAGCTGAGCAGGTACTGGCGGTGAATAATGACAAGTCTGCTGCTGTTTTCAATAGAGCACAGTCCGGGACTGTTGCGGACTGGGATGAGTTTATGGAAGAACTAGAAAAGCTAATAAATAAAAAATAACAGCTCATATGTTTGTAACAATACAGAAGATAAGTTGAAAATCCTATGCAGCTTGCTGCATTTTAGTAAAAAAGGTGGTATGACAGGTGTACGAAAAGCTTTCTGCGGAATTAAAAGAAAAATTTCCACAGTATGATATATCTCTGAATATAGATGATGATAATGTAGCTCATTTAAGCGGTCAAGTTAACTGCTGGGATGATGTGGTGGATATCGGACTGCTTGTAGGAAAACCTGAAGAAATACACAGCGTAGTTAATGATATCACCGTTAAGGGATTAAATATCCCGAAACGTGATTACGAATCATGGAGTGCGGAAGGACGTAGTAAGGGAGTATTGGATTCGGCGGATGTAGTAATTATAGGCGCTGGAATATGCGGCTGCGGTATTGCAAGACAGCTGAGTCACCTAAAATTAAAGATAGCAGTTGCGGAAGCGGGAGAGGATGTAGCCGTAGGAACCACACGAGCCAATAACGGAGATATACATCCACGTAATAAATATGCACTTGGCAAAAAAAAGTTTGAATACTGCCTGCGTGGTAATGCCCTGTACACAAAATGGGGAGAAGAGCTTGGTTTCACTGTAAAGCGTGAAGGATATCTTTATTTGGCATGCAGCCCAAAATATATGAACGATCTTATTACTATAAGCAAAGAACCGTGGTTTGCAAGAATACCCGGTGCAAAATTGATGACAGCTGCCGAGATTAAGAAAATGGAGCCAATTCTCAATGAGCCGGGAGAACTTAAAATTAAAGGACTTGAAGGTGCACAGAAAATTTTAGGGGGAATAAGCTATCCAACAGGAGGGTCAGTTGACCCTTATCAGGTGTCGGTTGCGCTGGCTGAAAATGCGGTTCAAAACGGAGTTCATTTTTATTTTGATGCACCGGTATGTGCAATTGATAAAAAGAACGGAAAAATAACAGGTGTTGTGACCCGCAAGGGCATTATTGATTGCAAATATGTAATTAACTGTGCAGGCGTTTATACAGATGATATGGCAATGCTTGCCGGTGACCGATATTTCACCATCCACGGACGCAAAGGAACTTTGGTGGTGTTTGATAAAGCTTGTAAACCGCGCTTTAATTCTATTGCCACAGTTCTTACGGACAAGGAACATGCTATGAAGGCATCAAAGAAAATGAAAAATTCCAAGGGAGGAGGTATGGACCGTACTGTTGAGAATAACGTTCTTATCGGATCCTCTGCAAAGGAAGTGTGGGATAAGGAAGATACAGCCAGCGACAGAAGTGAAATTGATTATGTAATGAATTTATGTGATGATCCATCACTTGGACAGGGACAGGTTATCCGATGCTTCACTGGGGTTCGCGCGGCAAACTATAAAGAAGAGTTTATGATTGAACCGTCGCTGCACCAGCCGGATATGATTCATGTTTCAGGTATTCAGTCTCCAGGGCTAACCAGTGCCCCTGCAATAGCTGAGGATGTGGAGCAGATACTGCTGCGGCAGATGCAATTGCTTGAGGGTAAAAAGCCAGAGGAAAATCCAGACTATAACCCTGTTCGCCCAAAGAGAGTGGAATTCCGCCATATGACTGCAAAGGAGAAGGAAGAGCTGATAGCCCGTGACCCTGCTTACGGGCATGTGGTGTGCCGCTGTGAGCAGGTGACAGAGGGAGAAATCAGAGACGCTATAGAGTCACCTCTGCATCCGCGCAGCGTTGATGCCATCAAACGCCGCACCAGAGCGGGAATGGGTAGATGTCAGGGTGGGTTCTGCGAAGTGGCAGTTGCAAAAATGCTGGCTGAAGCGCAGAAATTCAAGCTTGATGAGGTAACAAAATCCGGTGGCGACAGTTATTTGCTGACAGGAGAAACGCCTTAAATCAATATCTGTACTTAGCGTTACAGCCCGGCAAGTTTATACATTGCCAGGCTGTTGCATTTAAATGTAAAACGCTACAAGACTAATTTGCAGCGTTTTTATATTCCATTAGTACAATATTAGTTTATATTATTTGTCGATTTTTACATTTACCATTCCCAAAGGATAAAGGGCATCCTCAAGCAGTTTAATCTGAGAAGCGGAAAGGCAGGTTTTAGGAATGCAGAATTTGTGAGATTTTCCGATTACCAGAGAAAAGGTATTGTCGCCTTCATAGAATTTATTTGAAGGGGAGAGAAGGTTAAGCATTTCTGTGTCCTGACTTTTAATGTGACCGTTATCATATATACGGACACGGTACACACCATTTTCAGAGGCTGTGTTTTTAGCGGCCTGCTTATATTTCCAATCGGGATAATACCTGATGACGGCACAAGTGATTATCAGAATAACAGCCAGAACCGCGTAGTTTAGTGCTGCGGTGTTCATGGCAAACATAACAGTTGACACTGCGGCGAGTACCATAATTATTATTTCATTGATTTGCCTTGCTCTGAGCTTAGATGAGTCCAGACATTGAAAACACTCCAAAAGTTCAGATTGAGTGAGCTTGTACTGAAGATCAGCATTAAAAAGAGGTTTGTCCATTTGAGACATCCTTTACAATGTAAAAAATACGCCTAAGTTATGAAGTAAGTATAGTATTTTAAAACGGTATTTGTCAATATGTACAGCTAAAGTAAATAAAAAACTACGATATGCACAAAAATGGTCATATTGACTAAAAACCTGCTTGACAGCCCAATATTAAAAGAGTATTTTATATACAAGAACCAAAACAATCAAGTTTTAAGCAAGACGTTGCAAAGCAACATTGGCAATAAAAATTTAATATGTTGCGATGCAGGCGTTTAGGATGCAGAGTTATATCTTTATAAATGTAATAATTTATAAAGAATATAAGTCTGCATTTTTTTATATGTAATTTCGTTAATTGTCTTTTGAAATTCAGCTTATAAGGAGCTTTAGATTATACAGAAAGATAGTTAACAAATGATAAAAAACAAATTTGAGGAGGAAAAAAGTGGAACAGGTTAGAAAAACAAAAGTCAATCGCTGGATTATCATAGTTTTGATCGGCATGGCGGCAGGTATGAGTTTTGAGCTGCCCTATGTTCGCTACAACTATCAGGATGCGATTGAAGCAACAGTAGGATACACTGCAACTCAGCAGGGACTTTTACTGAGTGTATACGGAACCATTGCGATGGTTATGTACGCAATAGGCGGTGTATGGGCAGATAAAGTATCTTGCCGTAAGCTCTTCATGTGGGGCATGATTCTCACCGGTGTTGGTGGCTTCGTCATGGCAACGTATCCCCCCTTCTGGCTCGCAATGGCAGTGGAAATTTTCTGGTGCTTTACCACTATTATGATGGGCTGGGCTTCAAGTATTAAAATCATTTCTTCTCTCGGCACCGCTGAAGAACAGGGCAAGATAATGGGCGTTCAGGAAGGTATGCGCGGTCTTGGATGTATGTGGACTGCATTTCTGACACTGTTTATCTTCGCCAAGGTCGGTGCAGAAAACAATCCCGGAAGCATGCGTGTTGTATTCATAATTTACGGTACTATTTTCATAGTCATGGGTATTATATGCTACTTCATCATACCTGATTTTCCTGAACTGCTTGGACATCCCAAAGAAGAGGTTAAGGAGAAGGATAAAAAAGAGAAAGGCGTGCTGTTAGTCGTTCTTAAGAGAAAAGAGACATGGCTCATCAGTGCTGTTATCTTCGGTGTTTATATAGTATTCTCAATCCTGAGCTATACTGCATCTTATCTAGTTGATATGTTTGGTCTTTCTATCACTGATGCGACTACAATCGGTATGGTCCGCAATCAGGTGTTTAGAACCTGCGCTGCTCCCATCGGCGGAATCATCGCTGCAAAGACCGCTCTTAAGAGCCCCACTAAGCTCAGCGTATTCTGCGGTATTCTTAGTGCAATAGGCCTTGTTGTGTTCCTGGTTGTTCCTGCATCCGAGAACCTCCTTACTCCAATGGTCGTTCTTGTTCTTGCTCTTGCCTTCTTCAACTACATTGCAAAGGGCATGAACTGGGGCGTTGCAGGTGAGACGGATATTGATCCTAAAATTTACGGAACCACTATCGGTGTCTGCTCCGTTCTCGGCTACCTTCCTGACGCGTTTATCTACCCTGTTATCGGTCACTGGCAGGATACTCTTCCTGCAGCGGAAGCTTACCGCAACATGTGGATGACCGGTCTTGTAGGTACAGTAATACTTATTGTCTCAGGTACAGTTCTTATCAGAGTTATAAAGAAGAACGAAGAGTCAAAGAAAGCAGCCGAAGCACAGGCTTAATTGCAATCTGAAATCTGATCTCTCAAGCGATTGCAGCATACGGAGCAATCGCTTGAGTTAGTTAAAAACAACATTTTTAAATTTTGGTATAAAGTGAAAAGGAGCCGACATAATGGCTAACGAATATATTATTGCCAGTGATGTAGGTACTCAAAGTACCCGCGTTATGATATTTGATAAGGAAGGAAATACTGTAAGCCAGGGCATAAGAAAACACCTTCCACATGTAATCAGAAAACCCGGTTGGGCTGAACACCCGGAAGGAGACCTCTGGAACGCTTTTAAGGGAGCCTGCAGAGAAGCAATTGCTAATTTCAAAGGTGATGCTTCAGAGATAAAGGCATTTGGTCTTTCCACTCAAAGATGCGTACGTGTATATGTTGACGAAAATTGCAATATGACACAGCCTATTATGAGCTGGCTAGATAACAGAACATTACATTACTTTGATCCCAACCCGCCCTATGAAAACACCTACAAGCTTCTGACGAACTCCGGTTACTATACATATCTTATGACCGGAGAGCTAAAGGATACTTGTGCTAACCTTAATGGTATAACTTATCCTGTTGACAGAATAAAACACTGCTGGATTGAAGACGATGAAGAGTTTGCAAAGTACAATCTGCGCCGCGATCAGCTGTCAGAGTTGGTAGAGCCCGGTGAAATTTTAGGCTATGTAAATTCATGGGCTGCTGAGGAACTGCATCTGCCTGAGGGACTTCCTGTCGTTGCAGCTGCCGGTGATAAAGAATGTGAAGCGCTGGGAGCGGGTGCTGTTGATGACGGTCAGCTTTATATTACATGCGGTACATATTGCGGACCGGCACTTATAGGCAGCGAATATGTTGAAGGTCCGTCCATAGGGTGTAATATTGCTGCAAATCCCGGAAAGTACACTTATGAGTGCTACGGCGTAAGAAGAGGCTTCTGGACGGTTAGCTGGTTTGTAAGGAATTTTGGTCTTATAGTTAAAGACTTAATGGATAAAGAAGGCATTATCTGCGAGGATGCACTTAATAAATTGGCTGAGCAGGTAGCTCCCGGATGTGAAGGCCTGATGCTCATTCCTGACTTTGTTCCGCCTTCTGCAAACATGCCTTACAGAAGAGGTTCATACCTTGGCTTTGACGGACGCCATACAGCAGCTCATATGTACAGAGCAATTCTTGAAGGTATAGCAATGAGCCTCAAGATGAATATTGACTGGATGAAGGATGATATCAAGAAGGATATCACAGAAATACGTATAGGCGGCGGCGGTTCCAACTGTGAAATCGGTATGCAGATTTTTGCAGATGTGCTGAATGCTACGGTTGTTCGCACAACAAATCCTGACAGCTGCACTCTTGGCGCTGCAATATGTGGCGCAGTTGGCAGCGGAATGTATGCAAACTTTGATGATGCCGTGAAGGGCATGATACATGTCCGCGATAAGTTCGTTCCCGATCCTGAAAGACATGAATTCTACGATGCTTTTATAAAGAATGTATATAGTAAGGTCAGACCTATTACAGACGAAATTTATAAGTCAGAATATGATTTCTGGAAAGAATGGGACGAGAAAGCTAAAAAGCTTGTAAAAAATAAAAATTAAAGTATCATAAAGCTCATGATCGGGCGATTTGATGCGGGAATATAAAATACACCGATAATATGGAGGAAATAATTATGAATGCCAAAAACGAACGTTCTCTGGTTTCAATCGTTAAAAATGATACAGTAGCGGATGCAGCCAGAATCGAGGAAATGCTGAGGGAATCAATAGAATTGCTCGGTGGTATAGGCAAGTATGTACATGAGGGTGATACAGTTGTTATTAAGGGAAACTTCTTTTCCCCTGCACCTCCTCCTGTAACGATTGATCGTCGTTTAGTAAGAGCTCTTTTCCGTATTCTGAAAGAGGCAAATCCCAAGAGCATTACATTACTCGAGGCTGTCAGTGTCGGCACTAAAATGGGCCGCCTCCGTACCACTGAGTGGATTGTTGAAGAGTTAGGCATTATGGATGTAGTACGTGAAGAAGGCGTTAACTTCATGGCACTTGAAAATGCAGAACGCGTTAACGTTCCTGCACCAGGCGGTCGGTGCCTGCAGCATATTGACTACCCGAAAGTCATGCTGGATGCAGATGTAGTTATTGACCTGCCGTGCATGAAGACTCATTGTCAAACCTATGTTACTCTGGGGATTAAGAACTATCAGGGAATTTTGACCGATGAGCAGAAATATCACTCTCACCGTGACGACCTGAGCCAGAAGCTGGTTGATATTTTCCGAGTCCGTCTGCCGGATCTGACTATTATTGACGGTCTGCTTGCTATGGAAGGCGATGGATCTGATGAAAGCGGTATTCCCGTACAGCTCAATACCATTGTTGCAAGCCCTGACGTAGTTGCAGCTGATGCGGTTTCCTGCGCCTGCATGGGCATGAAAGACGTATTGGATGTTACTACCACCAGACTTGCTCAGTTCTACGGCATGGGTAATGCAGATCTGGACAAAATTGATGTTGTCGGTACACCTATCAAGGATGTTATTGTAAAAGAATTTCAGTGGCCGTCCACTTACAGCAAACCTTATGACAGATTTGCAATAGGCGTTCAGGATAATATGGATATTTATATAGGCGGAGCCTGTCGTGAGTGCTGGAACCGCGTTCGTTCTGTAGCTTCTATTCTGTCCAAGTATCCTGACAGAAAGTGGACTTTTATTATGGGTGCAGATCCCAAGGTCCCGCCTCTCTCTGAATTCGATAATGACCTTGAAAACGTTATTATCTACGGTGACTGTGCATGTGCGTGTGGCGCCAATGTAAAGGAACTGAGAAATGCAATGCTTCTTAAAGGCAAAGGCCTTATAGTTCCAGGATGCCCTCCGTTCCGTCCTGCAATAAAGATGCTGAACGATTACTTGGTCAAGCTTGGACTTCAGGAGCCCAGCGATGGTAAGGGCAAATTTACAGCAGATCAGAAGAAGGCGTATGCCTACTACCAGAAGTTGGATCCTACATGGATTCCAAAGAGCCAGAAGGATGGTACTTTCAAGTAAAATAAGGTTATAATTTTTGCGACAGACTGCGTTTTAGGAGAAGTGTGATGTCATATATTTTGGTTTGTGTTAAACAGGTTCCCGATACCTCAGAGGTGAGGCTCGATTCCGAGACAAATTCTCTGATTCGTTCTGGAGTAACCAATATTGTCAATCCTTATGACACCTATGCCCTTGAGGCAGCAGCACGGATAAGGGATGGAAATCCCGACATAAAAATTGCAGCCTTGAGCATGGGACCGGCACAGGCAGAAGATGCTCTGAAAAATTGCGTGGCCATTGCGGCAGATTCAGCCTATCTGGTATCAGATCCTGCCTTTGCAGGGTCTGATACTTATGCAACAAGTTATATTCTATCCTGTGCGGTGCGCCGGATAGAGAAAACAGAAGGCCAATGTCTGGCAATATTCTGCGGCAAACAGGCCATTGATGGCGATACTGCCCAGATAGGGCCGGCATTGGCTGAAAGGCTTGGTATTCCTCAGGTCACATCTGTACTTGAAGCTGAACTTGTAGATGGCGGTTTTAATGTCTTGCAGGAGGATAAGGCAGCCAAACGGAGACTTTTCATACAACAGAAATGTTTGCTTACCTTTACAAAACCCGCCTTCGAACCCAGACAGGCAACATTGAAAAGACGAATGGCTGCGGGACGGTGCAGCATTGAGAAATTTGATAAATCTTTGCTGCCGGAAATTAAAACGGATAGAGTGGGAATAAAAGGGTCTCCGACTTCCGTTGTGAAGGTGTTTACACCGGCATATCGGGGTAAATGCGAAATCATAAGCTGTAAACCCGATGTATCAGCAAAAAGTCTTTTGGACAGGCTTCGGGAGAGAAGTTTGATTGACGGAGGAAAAAATGAAATCCACTAATAAAGATTTGTGGGTCATTGTTGAGCTTGATGAAGAAGGCAATGCTCAGGAAACAGGTTTGCAGCTTCTTAATCCCGGACGTAGCCTTGCAGATGAATGCAGCGGAGAACTGACGGCAGTAATTGTAGGCTGTAACACAGAGAAGGCTGTTAATACGGTAAGCGAATTTGGAGCAGATAGAATTATTGTGGTAGATTCACCTATGTATCAGGAATATAGCACAGATGCCTATGTAGATGTGCTATATCATCTTGCCTCCAAATACAGACCTGATGTTTTTCTGATAGGAGCAACAAGCAAGGGCAGAGATTTTGCACCGCGCCTTTCATGCCGACTTGACACAGGCCTTACCGCTGATTGTACAGCACTGCGATATAACCTTGAAACGGACTGTATAGAGTGGACACGACCGGCGTTAGGCGGAAATATTATGGCCACGATTGTGTGTAAAGAACGCAGACCACAGATGGGCACAGTAAGGCCAGGAGTTTATAAGAAAATACGTCACAGCGGTAAAGCGCAGGTAATTCGTGAAGACTATGCTGCTGCGTTGCCTGAGAGGGTTAAACTGATTGAGACAATCAGAGAAATCAAACAGGAAATAGCTGATTTTGACAACGTAAAGATTATTGTCTCTGGCGGCAGAGGACTTGGCGACAGAGATGGCTTTGAGCTTATTAGAAAGCTTGCAGACACTTTAGGAGGAGCGGTAGGGGCATCCAGAGCAGCAGTTGATGCAGGGTGGATATCGCACAGTCATCAGATCGGGCAGACCGGCAATATAGTCTCTCCAAAACTATATATTGCCTGTGGCATATCCGGTTCAGTGCAGCACGTGGCTGGAATTTCCGGTGCGGAATGTATCGTTGCGATTAACAACGATAAAGACGCGCCTATTTTTAAAATAGCCGATTTCGGAATTGTCGGTGACCTTTATGAGGTCATACCGGAGATGATTCGAGAACTTGAAAAAATAGAATAAACGAATAAATCTTTATAACAGGGAACAAAACTATATCTGGTAATAAATTTAAGTATGACTGTATAGGCAATGAAAGAATACTGTGCTACAGTTATACTTAATTATCAGAATTTTATAGCTATAACAGAAAAATATACGGACGCTCACTGCTTAATATTGAATAAAGACACAAATTCTTCGTTGAAGATTAGGAGGTTTTGAGTGAAATAATCGACTGAGGAGAATTAGGATGAATACATCAGATAATAGCAATACGAATACTACTAATAGAAAAACTGTTAAAATACGCCATGGAGTGTTTTGGCCCACGCTTCTGATTTTGTTGGCGGTTATTACAATCAGCGTTACCAATAATGATTTATTCCTGAATTATCTTAATATCATAACTAAATGGTTACTGGATAACTTCGCATGGGCGTTTAGCGGTGTTACGGTATTTTGTGTAATTACAGTTATAATGGTTTTTATATCACCATTGGGTAAGGTGCGAGTTGGCGGCAGGGAAGCAAGACCAATAATGAAGTATTCCAACTGGGTCTGGATCTCGCTTACCACAACAGTTGCTGCCGGCCTTTTGTTCTTCGCATCTGCGGAACCTATCATCCATTTGTATGCGCCTCCTATGGCGGCAGGAGTAGAGCCGGGTACAGTTCAGGCTGCAATGTTTGCAATGAAGGTCCTGTTTCTGGAGTGGACCTTTATGCCATACGCACTTTATACAGTTGCATCTCTGGCCTTCTGCTTTGCATATTATAATATGAAAGCACCAGGCAGTTTTGTTGCCACACTTACTCCGCTGTATGGAGATAGAGTTCATAAATACTCTACGGCCGTTGATATAGTTTGCGGCCTGGCTTTATCGGCAGGAATGGCAGCATCTATGGGCATATGTATCCTCTCAATTTCTGGAGGCGTGGAAATGCTTACCGGAATTAAGAGTAACTCGGCAATGTGGGCTGTTGTTGCAATTGTAACCGGATGTATGTTTACGATAGCAAGTATAACAGGAATTATGAAGGGCATTAAAAATCTTTCCTTCATAAACGTGATTATATTCTTTATAATTGCTGCGATGGTTCTTATATTCGGAAAGACTTCGTTTGTCCTCAATACAACAACAGAAACCTTCGGAGCATTCATTGCGGAATTCCCAAAGCTTGCTCTTATGACAGGAGAACTGTACGGTGACGATTGGGCTAGAAACTGGCCTTGCTTCTACTATTGCAACTGGATGTCATGGGCACCTATAACAGCAGTGTTCCTGGGCAAGATTGCAAAGGGATACACTATAAGAGATACCATAAAATGCAATTTCATTATTCCTTCTCTTTTCAGTGGGGCATGGATAGGACTGTTTTCATCCTCCGCCTTGTATTACGAACTTGACGGAAGAGGAATTTACGATATGATGCAGGTTTCCGGTACAGAATCAGCCATATACGAGGTTCTGGCACAGCTTCCCGTTTCAACTATACTTATTCCGCTGTATCTTATAGTTATCTGCATTTCATTCGTTACCGCATGTGACTCAAACACAACCGCTCTTTCTGGACTGTGCATAGAGGACTCCGCCAAAGAAGAAAATCATACAGCACCCGTCTGGATTCAGCTGGTATGGGGCGCAACAATTACATTTATATCTTACATTATAATCAGCAGTGATGGTCTTGAAGGTATTAAGGCACTTTCAAACCTGGGCGGCTTCCCTGTAATGTTCCTGGAGGTTATGGTATGTCTGGGCCTTTGGAAGATTGCGAGAAAACCTGCAAAATATGATACATATAAAGAAGATTACGATAAGTACGGAGATCCGATACCTTCGGAACGACTTGAATCTGAAGAAATGCTTGAGAAGCAGAAAATGAAAGAGAGAAAAAATGACGCAGTTAGTTAAATATAGTATTGAAAAATATACTGATTATCTAAGCGACGAGTCAAGGCTCAAAGGAAATGCGGACAGTATTTCCTTTCCCTGCTCGGCGGATGAGGTATGCGGACAGATAAAGGAACTGAGTCAGGCAGGCATACCGGTTACAATTCAGGGCGCACGAACAGGAATAAGCGGTGCGGCGGTTCCGGTTTGCGGTCATATTATCAATATGAGCCGTTTTAATCGAATAATCGGTATGACCTGTGATAGTGAGGGCAGTTTCTATCTGAAAGTGGAACCGGGCGTTATTTTGAGCGACCTTAATTCCCGTTTGAATATGCGAAGTTTTGATACCACTCAGTGGAGTGAGGAGAGCAGGGAAGCACTTAAGAAGCTTAGAACTAATAAAAAAAGAATGCTTTTCCCACCTAATCCTACCGAGAAATCAGCTACTGTGGGTGGAATGTTTTCGTGCAATTCAAAGGGAATCAATTCTCTGACGTATGGGGCAGCTGCAAATCATGTACACGCAATAGACGTATGTATTCCCAATGGAGAGCTTTGGACAATAGAGCGAGGCAGATATGTGTTTGATGACAAAGGATGCGATCTTCCAAACGGTAAAAGGATTGAGGTCTGCAATGCAAAGCCTTCGTCGGTCTATGGTTCGATGAACCCTCATCCAGGGCTTGATCTGATTGACCTTTTTGCCGGGGCAGAGGGGATGATTGGTGCTGTGCTCAGCCTATCTTTGAAGCTGTGCCCAATGGGCGAAAATACATGGGGAATTATGTTTTTTCTCAAAGACTGGCAAAGCGCAGATCAGTTTGCCGCGTCAATAATGAAGCAGAAGTTCACAGGAGTTTTACTGGGAGCTCTTGAGTTTTTTGACAGCGAGGCTCTCAGACTGGTCGATGAAATGAAACGAAAGTCGAACAATCTTCGGTCAATTCCTGATTTCCCAAAGGAAACAAATGCAGCGGTATATGTAGAGCTTGAAGGTGACGATGAAGAAGCTATCGAGGAGGCAATGTTGAGCCTTATGGTGCTTTATGATATATCAGGCGGAGAAGAAAACAATACATGGGCCAGCAGTTACGAAAAAGATCTGGAAATGTTTCGACTTATGCGCCATGCAGTGCCGGAGTCTGTCAACACTGTTGCTGCGGAATCAGCATTAAATGGATTTTGGTCAGAACGTGTTTCACTTGACTGCCAGCTTCCCGTATCGGTTGTCCATGAGATGCTTTGCCGTTATGAAGCAGATATAGAAAAAAGCTTTGTCCGCGGAATGGTTTTTGGTCACTATGGTGATGGCAGACTGCATCTGGAACTGTTGCCGAAGAATGAAACGGAATATAGCCGCGCCCGTGAGCTTGTAATGGCATGGTCAGAGAATGCTGTCAGCTGCGGTGGTACTCCGGCAGGAGAAAACGGCATAGGTAAAATTAAGAAATATATCAATGCTTTTGCTGATTCCGATAGTGTATCGGTTGCAAAAAAAGTAAAAAATTATTTTGACCCTCAATTTCTTTTTAATCCAGGTAATTTCTCAACTTAGTACTTGCAAAACTCAACAAAGTATGCTACAATAAAATCAATAAATTGTTTCATGTGTTTAACGGAGCGAAACAACTTCAGCCATATAGGCTGGATTTGTTTCGCTCTTTTTTTATTTGTTAATTACAAGTTAAGAAACTTGAAAAATATATTTTATGAGGTGTATTCATGGAACGTAATCAGATAGTAGAAAGCTTAAAACAGCTTCTCACTCCCGAACAGGTAATTACAGATCAGCACGCACTGAACGAGGCCAGCATTGACCGCTATAAGAAGTATCAGAGCATTCATAAGACTTTTGTAATGCCTATTCCTTCATGCATCGTTAAGCCCCATTCCACTGAGGAAGTTTCCAAAGTCCTTATGTTCCTCAATGAGAACAAAATCAACTGCATTCCCAGAACCGGCGGCAGTGCAACCGAAGGCGGTCTTGAGAACCGCGCTGAGAATTCTGTCGTTGTCGATGGTAGCGAGATGAATAAAATCATCAAGATTGATACTTATAATATGCAGGCTACCGTACAGTGCGGTGTGCCTCTTCAGTATTTGGATGATCTGCTCAGAGAACAGGGTTATACTACCGGACATAGCCCTCAGTCTAAGCCTATTGCACAGATGGGCGGCCTTGTTGCAACTCGCAGCATTGGCCAGTTCTCTACTCTGTATGGTGGCATTGAAGATATGGTAGTTGGCCTTGAGGCAGTTTTCCCTGATGGTACTATTACCCGTATTAAGAATGTTCCCCGCCGTGCTGCCGGCCCCGATATAAGACATGTCATCATCGGAAATGAAGGTGCTCTGTGTTATATCACTGAGGTTACTGTGAAAATCTTCCCCTATCTGCCTGAAAATAACCGCTACTATGGATATACTCTCGACAATATGAAGACCGGTTTTGAGATCCTTCGTGAGGTTATGGTCAGGGGTTACAAGCCTTCAATAGCAAGATTGTATGACGTTGAAGATGCTGCAATGCACTTCTCACACTTTGAAGAAGGTAAGTGTGTTATTATATTCATGGCAGAGGGCCCTGCCGGCATTACCAAGGCAACCGGCGATGCAATCGAGGAAATTGTTACACAGTATCCTGAGTGCGAAGCTGTTGACCCTAAGCTTATAGAAAAGTGGTTCTTGAATCTGAACTGGACCGCTGAAATGCTCCTTGAAGAGCGCAAGGAAATTCTTGAAACCGGTAATATGGGCTTCACCACTGAAGTTTCCGGTGACTGGAGCAGCATCTACAACATCTATAAGAACAGCGTAGAACGCATACGTAAGGAAATTCCTGACCTGACTATGATTGGCGGACATTCTTCTCACAGCTACATCAATGGTACAAATATGTACTTCGTTTACTATTATAACGTTGTTGACTGTGATCCTGTTGATGAAATCACTAAGTACCATGAGCCTCTGAATAAGATAATTATCGAAGAGACTCTGAAGCACGGCGGATCTATCGTTCACCATCATGGCGTTGGTAAGGTTCGTCAGCCTTTCATTCGGGAAGAGCACGGCAGCGCATATTACATCCTTGAGAAGCTGAAGAAAACATTTGACCCCAACGGCATTATGAACGTTGACACTGTTTTTGCAACTGACGATAAATAAAAATGAATATACTTGTCTGTTTTAAAATTACCGCGGATCTGGAGGCACTCTCTCAGGAGGACTGGGTTGCAGACTCTGATTTACAGGTCGATCTGCGCTTTGCTCCGCAGGAATTGGGGTGCTTTGATGAAAGTGCATTAAGCTTTGGCCTCAAACTTGCTGAAGATGCAAGAGCCGAAGGGGAGATAGTTAAGCTTACAGCGGTGACTTTGGGCAGGCGGAATCCCAGCCGATGGATGAAAACACTGTATGCATTGGGCTACGACGAATGTATTTTCTGCCCTGTGCAGTGTGACAGCCTGTTTTCACCGGAAAATACTGCTAATATTTTAGCTGGTATTGCAACAGAATACGGAGCTGATATTATCCTCACGGGAGAGCGTAGCTCTCCCGGAGGAAGTACATTTACAGCTCCTCTGTTATCTGAAATGCTTGGCATGCCTTGTTACGGAGGTATCTCCGCACTGAGCTATCAGGCTGGTGTATTAAAAGTAGAAGCTTTAAGCGGAGACAGCATTATTAAACGTGTGCTGCCTTCGCTTGCCGTCCTTTCTGTAGGAAATGCTCCGTCAACCAGACTTAAAATTCCTACACTTAAAGAAAAAATGGCAGTTTCTAATAAAAATACTACTATTCTGCCTGAAAAAGTAGTGCCAGGTGAGCAAGACAAAATTCTGCTTTCGATGACAGCCGTTGACAGATCACGCACCTGCAGTAAAATTGCTGCTGATTCTCCACGCGAAGCAGCGGAGAAAATTGTCGGATATATGCTTGGCCTTGAGGATATGCCATGAAGTCTGTTTTTATAATTCAAAATTTTTACCGAAACCTAAGTTCACAGCTTGCTGAGTTGTATTCAGCTGCAAACTCTCATCCTGATGAAATATGGGTTTTGAGCAGGGAAACAGATTTTGTTCCTGAAGATGAGAAAGCAATAACACGGTTGCTTTCCTGCTCTGACGGAGAGCAGGAAAGCTGGCTGCAAATACTTTGCGCTCAGGCTGCTGAAAATCCAGCGGATCTTTATTTCCTACCCTCTGACAATGAGGGTAGGATGATTGCCGCAAGGCTTTCTTTCAGACTCTGCGGGACTGCACTTTCAGGCGTGCTTACTGCTAAACTACAGGAAAATGAAGAACTGCTCGTAACAAAACTGTGCTATAACGGCCACATGGAGAGTAGCTTTAAAGTCAAAAAATTCCCCGTATGTCTCAGCACTGCTGCAAGTTCTGAAAGCATTGAGATGTCACTTGTAAAACCTCCTGGTGAAATGATATACATGCATAAAACAAGTGATTTTATCAGACCTGAAACTGAGGTAACAGAGATGCCGTCATCAGAAGGACTGCTTTCTGCTAAAAAAATTGTAGCAGTGGGATTAGGAGTTAAAAGCCCTGAACATATAAGCAAATGCAGAGAACTTGCAGATAAACTTAATGCATCATTTGCTGCCAGCCGTCCTGTGGTTATGAATGGCTGGGTATCGGAGCAGGCTCTTCTGGGTGTATCCGGAAATGTCGTTTCTCCGGATATTTGCCTTGCACTTGGAGTCTCTGGGTCAAGTGCTTTTATGGTCGGAATACAGGACAGCGGAAAAATAATCGCTGTAAATACTGACATAAACGCGCCTATATACAGGAATTCAGATCTCAGAGCTGAATTTGACTGTATTGAAATTGTCAGTGAAATGCTGGACGTTATTGATAAAATTGATAGGGAGATATAAGAATTGGAAATACTTCCTGATTGCCTGCCGTGTATGCTGAAACAGGCATTGACAGCGGCAAGAAAAGCGAGTTCTGACGAAAAAGTTAATGCAGAAATTACAAGAAGTGCCGCAAGACTATTGGGAAACAGCGAAAGCTTTTCCTGTGCACCTGAATTGTGTCGGATGATACATGAAGAAGTAAAACGGGCCACGGCTTGCAAAGATCCGTATTTTGAGGATAAATGCAAGGAAATTCAGTTAGCTAAAGACCATTATAATGAACTGTCTGAATTTGTAGATGCATCGGCAAACCCACTGGAGGCTGCGTTGAAG
>JAHHRR010000024.1 GCA_020025655.1 Oscillospiraceae bacterium | reverse complement strand
CTCCTTCGGTCACGAGGACTTCATGATTCAGGCTGCTAAGGAATTCCCCGAAGTTGAGTTCTGCCACGCTACCGGCGTTAAGGCTCACACCGAGGGTCTGCCCAACTACCACAACGCTTTCGCTTCCATCTACGAGGGCCGTTTCCTTGCAGGTATTGCTGCAGGTATGAAGCTCAACGAGATGATCGAGGCAGGCGAGTTCACTGCTGAAGAGGCAAAGATCGGTTACGTCGGTGCTTTCACCTACGCTGAAGTTATCTCCGGTTACACCTCCTTCTTCCTCGGTGCACGCTCCGTTTGCCCCACCGCTACCATGGAAGTAACCTTCACCGGTTCCTGGTACGACGAGACCGCTGAGAAGGAAGCTGCTAACAAGCTCATCTCCAACGGCTGCAAGCTCATCAGCCAGCACGCTGACTCCATGGGTGCTCCTACCGCCTGCGAAACCGCCGGTGTTCCCAACGTTTCCTACAACGGTTCTACTCTTGATGCCTGCCCCAACACCTTCATTGTTTCCTCCAGAATCGACTGGGCTCCTTACTACATCTTCGCTATTAACGCTGTTATGAACGACGAAGAGATCCCCGCTGACTGGACCGGCTCCCTCAGCACCGGCTCCGTTGTCCTCACTGATGTAAACGAGGCTGCTGCCGCACAGGGTACTGTTGAGGCTATCGAGGCTGCAAAGGCTGCTCTTGAAAAGGGCGAGCTCAATGTATTCGACACCGCTACCTTCACTGTTGAGGGCAAGACCCTTGACAGCTACATGGCTGATGTCAACTTCGACACCGCTTTCGAGAAGGACACCGAGGTTATCGAGGATGGCGTTCTGTACGAATCCAAGCACAGAGCTGCTCCTTACTTCGACATCCAGATTGACGGTATCACCCTTCTGGACTCCAAGTTCTGATTTTTAAAGCTTAACAGGGAAGTTCCGTAATTACTGCGGAACTTCCCCATCTTAGTGCTGTAAAGGTCAGCGCAGTGACAAACGGCCGCCGCGCTGACCTTTGCAGTATTATATTTTTTAGAAATAAAAATTCTTTATTTTTACAGGGAGTGAAGCCTTTGGATAACAGAGTACCCGCAGTTAGTATGCGAAACATCACCAAAACCTTCGGCCCGGTCGTCGCTAACGACAAGGTCTGGCTCGACATTTACAGAGGAGAAATTCTGGCTCTGCTGGGTGAAAACGGCAGCGGCAAAACAACCCTCATGAATATGCTCTCCGGAATCTATTTCCCAGACGAAGGTTCAATTTCCATCGACGGCAAAGAAGTAGTCATCCGTTCACCCAAGGACGCTTTCTCTCTGGGCATCGGTATGATTCATCAGCATTTTAAGCTTGTAGACGTTCTCAGCGCTGCTGAAAATATCGTCCTCGGTCTTAAAGATCAGGGCAGGCTTAACATGGATAAGGTCAACAAGCAGGTTAAGGAAATCTGCGATGCCTATGGCTTCGATGTAGACCCCAGCCAGAAAATCTACGATATGTCCGTTTCTCAGAAGCAGACTGTTGAAATCATCAAAGTCCTTTACCGTGGTGCCGATATCCTTATTCTGGATGAACCTACCGCTGTTCTTACTCCGCAGGAAACCGAAAAGCTCTTCGCTGTTCTGCGCAATATGCGCAACGCAGGCAAGGCTATTGTTATCATCACCCATAAGATGAATGAGGTTGAGGAGCTTTCTGACAGAGTCGCTGTTCTGCGTCACGGTCAGTTTATCGGCGATATGCTCACTAAAACCACCAACGCTCAGGAAATGACCAACATGATGGTCGGCCACCCTGTTACACTGAACATAAAGCGCCCCGAACCCGTTAATCCCGTAAAGCGTATTGAAGTCAAAAACCTTACTGTACGCAATGTTGAAGGCATCGTTAAGCTTGATGATGTATCCTTTACTGCAAACGGCGGCGAAATTCTGGGTATTGCCGGTATTTCCGGCTGCGGTCAGAAGGAGCTTCTGGAGGCAATCGCAGGTCTGCAGCCTACTGAAAGCGGCAGCATCTGCTACATAAACGACGACGGAACCGAGGAGGAGCTTATCGGTAAAGATCCTCTGGATATCGCAAAGCTGGGTGTTTCGCTCTCGTTCGTTCCTGAGGACAGACTCGGTATGGGTCTTGTGGGCAACATGGATCTTGCAGATAATATGATGCTCCGTTCCTTCCGCAAGGGAAGATCCATATTTACCGACAGAAAGAGCCCTAAAAAGCTGGCTGAAACTGTTGTTGACGAACTGGAAGTCAGCACTCCCGGTATCTCAACTCCTGTTCGCCGTCTCTCCGGCGGTAATGTTCAGAAGGTGCTTATCGGTCGAGAAATCGCTTCCGCTCCTACCGTTCTTCTTACAGCCTATGCTGTTCGAGGCCTTGATATAAATTCTTCCTACACAATCTATGATCTTATAAACAAACAGAAGGCCGCAGGTGTTGCGGTTATCTACGTCGGCGAAGACCTTGATGTTCTTCTGGAGCTTGCTGACCGTATTCTCGTCCTCTGCGGAGGCAAGGTCAGCGGTATCATTCCCGGCCGGGGTGCTAAAAAAGAAGATGTAGGTATGATGATGACTCGTCTGGGAGGTAAGGAAGATAATGAATAATAAAAGCCGCGGACCTCTGGTCCACATTGTAAAAAGAGGCAATATTCCATGGTATAAATCCTGGCTTATCCGTGGTGCCTCCATCGTCATAGCTCTGATAGTTTGCGCTGTTGTAACCACTCTTTTAACCGGTGAAAATCCTATTCAGATTTATGCCACCATGTTTAAGGGAGCTTTCGGAACTCCCAGAAAAATCTGGATTCTCCTTCAGAATCTCTCCCTCCTCCTTTGCATTTCTCTTGCCCTTACTCCTGCTTTTAAAATGCGCTTCTGGAATATCGGCGGCGAGGGTCAGGTTCTTATCGGCGGTCTTGCTACCGCCGCCTGCATGATTCTTTTAGGTGACAAAATCCCCAACTGGGCCCTTATCATCATAATGGTTATTGCCGCTATGGTTGCCGGTGCTGTCTGGGGCGGTATTCCTGCTTTCTTCAAAGCTAAATGGAACACTAACGAAACCCTCTTTACACTTATGATGAACTATGTTGCAATTCAGCTTGTGGCGTTCTTCGTTATAGTCTGGGAGGTTCCCAAGGGTGCAGGTAAAATCGGTATTATAAACCAGTCCACCATGGCCGGCTGGCTTCCCCAGATCGGTAACTACAAATACCTTTTAAACATAATTATCGTTGCTCTTATCACCATCGGTATGTATGTTTATCTTAATTATTCCAAGCACGGCTACGAAATTTCCGTCGTCGGCGAAAGCGAGCGCACCGCCCGCTATGTCGGCATCAAGGTCGAAAGAGTTATCGTCCGCACCATGCTGTTATCCGGTGCGCTGTGCGGCGTTGCAGGTCTGCTTCTTGTAGGCGGTACCGACCACACCATTACCACCACCATTGCAGGCGGCCGTGGCTACACTGCTATTATGGTGGCATGGCTTGCAAACTTTAACCCCTTTATTATGATTTTCGCCAGCCTGCTGCTTGTATTCCTCAGCCGAGGTTCCGCCGAGATTTCTACAATCTTCGGTCTTAACCACTCCTTTGCAGATATCCTTACAGGCATTATACTTTTCTTCATTATCGGAAGCGAATTCTTCGTAAAATACAAACTCAGCTTTCGCAAAAGCGCAAAAAAGGAGGCTAAATAATGTTTGATTTTGTTTCCTTTATTCCCAGAGCTGTTGTTCAGAGCGTTCCTCTGCTTTTCGGCAGCACCGGTGAAACCTTAACTGAAAAATCCGGTAACCTTAACCTCGGTATCCCCGGTATTATGTATGTCGGCGGTATCTGCGGAGTTATCGGCGCATTCTTCTATGAGCAGTCTCTGCCTTCTCCCGATGCAATAAACGGTTTTCTTGCAGTTATGATTCCTCTGCTTTCCTGCCTTATCGGCTCACTGCTTATGGGTCTTCTTTACTGCTTCTTAACCGTCAGCCTCCGTGCAAACCAGAACGTAACCGGTCTTGCAATGACCACCTTCGGTGTCGGCTTCGGCAACTTCTTCGGCGGTTCTTTGATTAAGCTTACCGCAAGCGATGTTCCTTCTATCGCACTTTCCAACACCTCTTCATTTTTCTCAAAAAGCCTGCCCTTTGCCGATAAGCTCGGATGGTTCGGAAAGATTTTCCTCTCCTACGGTTTTCTCGCTTACCTCTCAATTGCTATCGCATTTATTGCAGCCTATGTTCTCAAGAAAACCAGAGTCGGTCTGCATCTGAGAGCGGTGGGTGAAAGCCCCGAAACCGCCGATGCAGCCGGTATAAATGTCAACCGATACAAATATGTTGCAACCTGCACAGGTTCTATGATTGCAGGTCTCGGCGGCCTTTACTACGTTATGGACTACGCCTGCGGCGTCTGGTCTAACGATGCTTTCGGTGACAGAGGCTGGCTGGCTATCGCCCTTGTTATCTTTACAATCTGGCGTCCCAACTGGGGTGTGCTTTCATCCCTGCTTTTCGGCGGTCTTTACATCCTCTATCTCTTTATCCCCACCGGAATGAACCTTTGCATCAAGGAGCTCTACAAGATGCTTCCTTATGTTGTCACCATTATCGTTCTTGTTATTACCAGCATGAGAAATAAACGTGAGGATCAGCCTCCCGCATCTCTCGGACTTGCATACTTCAGGGAAGAACGATAAACTTAAATTTGCAGGTACATTTTATATTCTCTTAATGAAAAGGAAGTATCCGTTTATTCGGATACTTCCTTTTTTATAATTCAGAACCGGCTGAATGTGCAGATCGCCCCCCAAGCTGCCGGTTTGAAATTGAGCTTTGCAATCATCACACCGGACTTGTCATCTCTTATTTTCTATATAAAAAAGCTCTCCCGCACGGGAGAGCTTTTTCGTTATAGTTTTTTATGCTGCCTTTATCAGACCTTGAAGTTAACAGAGGTGGAACCTTCGTCCTCCTGCTGGAACTCGTAGTCCTTGCCGGGGAGGATAGCGTTAAGGCCGATACCTACCAGAGATGCAACTGCAAGACCGGAAAGGCTTACAACGCCGATCTGGATAGGACCGCTGTGGCTGATGCCGATTGCAAGTACAAGGATAAGAGCTGCAATGATAACGTTTCTGGTGTTGGTGAAGTCAACTCTGTTTTCAACAACGTTACGTACACCGACTGCGGAAATCATACCGTAAAGGATGAGAGATACACCGCCGATAGTTGCAGTGGGCATTGCGGCAACCAGTGCTGCAAACTTGGGGCAGAAGGAAACCAGAATTGCAATGCAGGCTGCTATACGGATTACTCTGGGGTCATATACCTTGGACAGTGCCAGAACACCGGTGTTTTCACCGTAGGTGGTGTTTGCAGGTGCGCCGAAGAGGGATGCAAGAGTGGTTGCAAGACCGTCACCCAGAAGTGTGCGGTGGAAGCCGGGGTCTACCATGTAGTTTTTGCCGCAGGTGGAGGATATGGCGCAGATATCACCGATATGCTCAACCATGGTTGCAAGTGACAGGGGAACAATGGTAAATATGGAGGACCAGAGCACAGCGTGGTCAATTTCACCCTGGAAAAGTCCGAAAACAGTGCTTTCCCAATGAACAGGAAGTCCGAACCACTCTGCCTGAGAGACTGCCTGTACAACATTTGCACGCTCAGCAGGATCAATGATAACTGCGAAAATGTAGGAGCCGAGAACGCCAAGCAGAATGGGAATTATCTTTGCCATTCCCTTGCCCCAGATATTAAAGCCGATTACTATGAGGATAGCTACTATTGCAACAATGCTGTTAGCACGGCAGTTGGTAATTGCAGAAGAGGAAAGAATAAGGCCTATGGAAATTATGATAGGACCGGTAACTATAGGAGGGAAGAAGCGCATAACCTTCTTTACACCGAAGGTCTTAAAGAGCAGGGACAGAATAACATACATAAGTCCTGCAATCGCAACGCCGAAGCAGGCATAGGGGAGAAGGCTGTTATCAAACTGGGGAGAGCCGTCTGCCAGAAGGCCGACTGTACGAATTGCATTGTATCCGCCGATAAAGGCAAAGGATGAACCAAGGAATGCAGGAACCTTGCCCTTGGTTATAAGGTGGAACAGCAATGTACCAAGACCTGCAAAAAGCAAAGTCGTTGCAACATCAAGTCCTGTAAGTGCAGGAACAAGAACTGTTGCGCCGAACATGGCGAACATATGCTGAATACCCAACACCAGCATCTTGGGAGCACCAAGCTTGCGGGCATCATAGATGGGTTCATCAAAGGTTGTGACGTTATTTCCCATTAGAAATACCTCTCTTTATATAAATTTTAACTGTGCGCAATTTTATTCTCTGCCCAGCAGATACACACCTGTCTCGCCGTCATACTCAGGAAGTCTGACTTCAATCTGTTCGCTTTTTGAACTGGGGATATTCTTTCCTGCATAATCAGGTCTTATGGGAAGCTCCCTGTGTCCCCGGTCTATCAGCTCTGCAAGCTGTATGCTTCTGGGTCTGCCGCCGGAAAACACCGCCTCAATGGCGGCACGGGCTGTGCGTCCGGTATAAATCACATCATCTACAAGCACTACATCCCTGTCATCTACTGAAAAGGGAAGTTTAGTCTGCATTACTGTGGGATTATCAGCTGCTGTTTCCAGATCATCCCTGTAAAAACCGATGTCTATACTGCCGCACGGCACATCAACACCTTCAATTTTAAGGATATTTTCCTTAATCTCTCGGGCTATTGGTTCTCCTCTGCGGAGGATTCCAACCAATACCAGATTTTCAGCTCCCTTATTCTTTTCAACAATTTGATGGGAAATGCGGATAATTGCACGTCTTACAGCAGTTTCATCCATTATTTGAGCTTTGATTTTCAAATTTTTCCACCTCTTACTTGAAAATGGCATAAAAAAAGTCCTGCCCATTCTCGGCAAGACACACAGATACAGAGATACCTGTAAGGTATCCCAAAAATATGAGCGATTTTGCCGGTCTCTCTGTACCGAAGCTTAAAAATCTTTTTTGATCGTTTGGATTATAAGTTATGCTCGGCTAAATTTCAAGACCTTTTTGCCCTTTCGTATGGTCTCATAATTATATACAAATTGTGAACAACCCATTTGTTGTATATATACAACGATTTTTTTCGGTTAACAAAATTTTTAAATAAATTTTTCTTAAACACCTTGTATAAATCCATAAAAACCTATAATATATAATCAGTAATATAATTATCAGGAAGTGTTTGTTTAATGATAAATTTTAACGAGAAAAAAGGCTTCTTATGCGATATGGACGGCGTTATATACCACGGCAATATTGTTCTGCCCGGTGTCGCCGAATTTATTGACTGGTTGTACAAGGAAAACAAGCAGTTCCTTTTCCTTACAAACAACAGCGGATACACTCCCCGTGAACTGCATCAGAAGCTGGCAAGAATGGGTCTTGATGTTTCCGAGGACCATTTCTACACCAGCGCACTCGCTACCGCTTCTTTCTTAAAAGAGCAGTCTCCCGGATGCTCCGTTTATGCAATCGGTGAGGCAGGTCTTTTAAATGCTCTCTATGATGCAGGCATTACAATGAATGATGTTGACCCTGACTATGTGGTAATAGGGGAGGGCAAGGCATATTCTCTCGATACCCTCACCAAAGCTACTAACTTTGTTGTGAACGGTGCAAAGCTTATCGGCGCAAACTCCGATCTCTCCGGCCCTATCGAAAACGGTATTGCTCCTGCCTGCCGTGCTCTTGTTTCACCTATCGAAATGGCCTCCGGAAAACAGGCTTATTTCTGCGGAAAGCCCAACCCCCTTATGATGCGCACCGGTCTTCGCCTTCTGGGCTGCCACTCCGCCGAAGCCGTTATGGTTGGAGACAGAATGGACACCGACGTTATCTCCGGTATGGAAAGCGGAATGTCAACTGTTCTGGTTCTCTCCGGCGTTTCCACTCCCGAAACTCTCAATACATATGCTTACAGACCCAGCATTGTTCTGAACGGTGTGGGTGACATCGTGAAACACGCTGAGGCAACTAAAAACTAAAAACTCGAGCTTTCAGTTATAAAACCATTTGTTTTATACGACAAAACGCCGCAGCCGCATAACGGTTTGCGGCGTTTTCTGATGTTTATTTTAAGCTAAACGGGAACTGGGATGCTTATGAAACGAACTGTGCCGGACGTTTGGTCAAGCTCAGCTCTCTCAGTTCAGACGGAGGGCTTCAAGGCAGAATGGCTTTTGACGGAACTGCATTTAAAATCAGCAAGCAGGAAGCATATGATGATGTTCCGGAGCTAGATATTAAAAGCTATACATATCATAAAACCGATGAGGTCTTTAAACCTTAATAAAAAAAGCAGGGCTTTCGCCCTGCTTTTTATTTTTATAAAATTACCACTCCAGGTTGCGCTCGTTCTCCTTGCTGAAGACGTGAGCAACATTTCCTTTGAAGGTGAAGTGAACTGTATCGCCCATCTTGAAGTGATCCTTCATATCAATGGTAGGTACAATGATTATAACATCCTTGCCCTCGGCAGTAATATGCAGATGGACAGAGGAACCCATCATTTCGGAAACATCTACCTTTGCGGTGATGCCGCCTTCCTTTACAAGATCAGTATGCTCGGGGCGGACACCCAGAGTAACATCCTGTTCCGGAACATTGTTTGCCTTGAGTCTTGCCTGCTTCTCTTCGTCAAGCTCTACCTTCAGGCTGCCCAGATTAACAAAATACTTGCCGTTTTCAAGAGACAGGTGAGCATCAAACAGGTTCATCTGAGGAGTGCCGATAAAGCCTGCAACAAAGAGGTTGCGGGGGTTATTAAAGACTTCCTGAGGAGTGCCGATCTGCTGGATGTAACCGTCACGCATGATTACTATGCGGTCGCCCAGAGTCATTGCCTCAGTCTGGTCATGGGTAACATAAATAAAGGTGGTATTGATGCGCTCACGGAGCTTGATGATCTCAGCACGCATCTGGTTACGCAGTTTTGCATCAAGGTTTGACAGAGGCTCATCCATCAGGAATACTGCAGGGTCACGGACGATTGCACGGCCGATAGCAACACGCTGTCTCTGACCACCGGACAGAGCCTTGGGCTTACGGTCAAGATACTGGGTGATATCCAGAATCTCAGCTGCCTCACGAACCTTCTTATCTATAACTTCCTTGCTCTCCTTGCGAAGCTTCAGAGAGAATGCCATATTCTCGTACACAGTCATGTGGGGGTACAGGGCATAGTTCTGGAAAACCATTGCGATATCACGATCTTTAGGCGCAACATCGTTCATGAGCTTGCCGTCAATGTACAGCTCACCCTCGGATATCTCTTCAAGACCTGCTACCATTCTCAGAGTGGTGGATTTACCGCAGCCGGAAGGTCCTACAAGAACGATAAATTCCTTATCAGCGATGTCCAGATTGAACTCCTGAACAGCGACGACGCCCTGATCGGTAATCTGCAGATTTGCTTTCTTCTCCTCAGACTCGCCCTTCTTCTTTTTCTTCTTTTTGCCTTCACCGCTGATGTAAGGATAGATCTTCTTTACATTTTTCAGTGTTACAGTTGCCATATCTTCAGCTCTAAATGTTCAGCCTCCGCTAGGAACATTCTCACGCCGGCTTATGCCGCACGCTTTTACGACAGGTCTCCACACTGCCGCACCCTGAGCCAAGGGCATATTCCTCCTAATTTCTGCTGTGTACGGCTAAGAATATGGAGAGCCGAACACACACATTATTTTGGTATAGAACCTTTTATATTATACCTATTTTCCGTGCTTTATACAAACCAAAAATGGATTTCTGTTTTTGGCTGTTTTGCATATACCGCCCCTTTCATTTTCTTTTATGCCTCTGCATAGATTTCTTATAGAATTTATTTTGAAAGGTTTTTGCAATGAAAATTTTAAAATACGGCAGCTCCGGCCCTTCTGTTGCTTTCATGCAGCTCGCCCTCAACAGAGCCGGTTTCGGGCCGCTCAATACCGACGGCATTTTCGGCTCCGCAACTCGCAAGGCAGTTACTGCATTTCAATCAACATTTGGCTTAAATCCTGACGGTATTTGCGGAAAACTCACTCATAACGCCCTTTCTCCCTGGTATCTGGGCTTTGTTTTCCACAAAATTTCAGCCGGGGATACTTTCTATAAGCTTTCTGAAAAATACGGCTGTACTGTGCAGGCTATTAAAACCGCTAATCCTCAGCTTATTCCCGAAAATCTTCTGATAGGTACTAAAGTTGTCGTTCCTTTGCCTTTTGATGTGGTTCCTACCGAAATTCCCTGCTTTTCTGAGCTTATTTTTTCATGTATCAAGGGTCTGACTGCCCGTTATCCCTTTATTTTACGGGGAAATATCGGAAAAAGCGTTATGGGAAAGCCTATTCCGTGCCTTTATATCGGAAACGGCGATAACAAAGTGCTGTACAACGCTTCCCATCACGCAAATGAATGGATTACAAGCCTTGTGCTTTTAAAATTCGCTGAGGATTTGTGCAAAGCTTATGCTGACGGCAACCTGATTTTCGGTCAGAATCCGGCCGATATCATGAAGTATTCCACAATTTGTCTCATACCTGTGGTAAACCCTGACGGAATTGATCTTGTGACTGGTGAGCTTACAGGAGGAGAGTATTTTAACAGAGCTGTACAAATTTCCAAGGATTACCCCCGTTTTCCCTTCCCGAACGGCTGGTCTGCTAACATTTCCGGCACAGATTTAAACCTGCAGTATCCTGCCGGCTGGGAACAGGCCAAAATCAACAAGTACAAAAAAGGAATTATTTCACCAGCTCCCAGTGAATTTGTGGGAAACTCTCCGCTTTCTGCACCGGAAAGCCGTGCCATGTACGATTTTACACTGAAATTCAGCCCGTTTTTAACACTTTCTTACCATTCTCAGGGCGAAGTTATTTACTGGCGCTATCTTAACTATGAACCACCGGACGCAGAACGTATTGCGAAGATCTTTTCCACAATTTCCGGTTATTCTTATGAAAACACTCCGTTTTTTGCCGGTTATGCGGGCTACAAAGACTGGTTTATTGAAAGTTTCAACAGGCCCGGTTACACTGTTGAAGTCGGCAGGGGAGTTAACCCCCTTCCGATTTCGGACTTTCCCGACATTTACGAAAAAAACCTCGGTATTCTTACCTTAGGTGCCGTTCTGCTGTAATAAAAAAGACACTTCATACAAGTATGAAGTGTCTTTTTAGTTTCTATATGATGCTGCGCTTATTCATTAGGAACCGCAGTTGCAAAATAAATCACATCACTTATGGGCTTTTCCCAGCCAAACTGTACGGGATTTATAAGCGTCTGGTTGAAAACAGTTGTTGCTGTCTGGCCGCCGTCCAGTGTATATGCCTTGCGGCAGCCTGCCCGAACCATCGCATCTGCTAGATCTCTCAATGTTACAAGATAATAATAATCCGGTTTCTGGCAGTTTATATTCAGGCCCAGATAATGATGATCTTCAAACATTCCCAATCCGCTTCTTGCATAATGGTCATTTATCTCGCCCCACGGATAATTATCGGGAGTTACATCCTTATAATCATCAATCAGAACCGGTCCGAATGCAAGGGAGAAGAGTATATCGTTTTCATCTACAAAGGCCTGTGCCTCTTCCAATGTTGAAAACTGATTTCTATACGAAAACAGCATATCTCCGTCGGCGGTTATATAGCAGGTATCACAGGTGGAAGGATCGAAGCGCTTTACCTCTCTGTTATATACAATAATTCCGCAGTTGCGGGCATGATGATAAAAGTCTCCGCCCATTGTCAGCACTGCATTACTGTCCTTTGCAAATTCTGTGGTGGTTGTGTGGTTGAAATCCTCATACGCATCACCGGCAATTCTTCTGCGAAGCTGTGAGCCGTCGGCAACTATCACCTCGGAATATGTACCTACCGCTTTTGCCTCAACCTGCTGCCAGCAGATAACAAGTATTGTTTCATCAAGATAGCAATACATTTCTCTTCCCGGTATGCTCTCTACATCAGGACTCCACAGCAGTTTCTTGTCTCCGATAAGATTTTTTGCCTCCTCGGTTTCAAGCACTGCCACTATCTCAGCAGGATCAGTAGTTACCATGAATTTATTCTGGTCGGGCAGGGGACCACGAAGCGCTTTCTCATCTATTTTTAAAGCTACCGGAATATATGTAAGCTCAGATGTTGCCTCTGCTTTAATCTTTTCTGCCTCTGCATCAAAATCCACGCCGTCTGCCCAGCTTAAAAAGCCTGCTCTGACTTCATCCTTGTTTACAATTTTCCATTCATCTTTGCTGTATTTCAACAACATTGTAAATTCTGTGGATTTTTCCTGCTTTTCTTCGGTGTTTAACCTTGAATTCAGCAGTTCTGAGTATAAGTTTTCCACAATTTCAGGCTTAAAGTTATTATCTTCTGTATAAACATCCTGCGCTCTGGCAGCTCCGGCTACCACTTCCGCAAGGCCTGCATTTATCTCGCTGTTCATTCCTTCGGATATTCCATCAAGGGTCGGGAAGCTGAGACTTATTTTCTGCTGTGCATTTGCACCGTCCCTTACTGTTTCTCCTTCAAGCCTGTATTCAATACCGGAAAGGCAATAATCGTAAAGGAGCTTTCCGTCCTCAGTTTCAGGCATTTTCTCAATCTGCATTGCACCAAGGTCGCTTACGTCCTTTTCAACCAGTACCTCAGGCTGCTCTCCGGTCTTTACCGCTTCAAAAATTTCCTCACTGTACTTCTGCGAAAATGCTGCCGGATCAGGTGCATTTGCAATCTGAATCCTCTGCATTATAAAATACCCTGCCACAAGCAGCAGTACCACTAATACAGCACTCAGCACTATAATACCTATTTTCTTTCCTGTACTCATTTTTGCTCCTTTTTTTAATTAAAAAAAGGACTTTGGCTCTCGCCAAAGTCCTTTCAGCATTAGAAGTCAGCGTTACCGGTTGTGCGGGGATGAAGTTCTACGTCTCGGATGTTTGATACGCCGGTAAGATACATAACCATACGCTCAAAGCCAAGTCCGAAACCTGCATGGCGGCAGCTGCCGTAACGGCGAAGATCCAGATACCACCAGTAATCTTCCTTTTTAAGTCCAAGCTCATCCATACGCTTTTCGAGCATATCCAGACGCTCTTCACGCTGGCTGCCTCCGATAATCTCACCGATGCCGGGTACAAGGCAGTCTGCTGCTGCAACTGTCTTTCCGTCATCGTTCATGCGCATATAAAATGCCTTGATCTCTTTGGGATAGTCTGTAATGAAGATAGGCTTTTTAAAGACTTCCTCAGTGAGGTAGCGCTCATGCTCTGTCTGCAGGTCAATACCCCATTTAACCGGATATGTGAATTTCTTTCCACAATTTTCGAGGATTTCAACAGCTTTGGTATAGGAAATCCTGTCAAAATCATTGGATACAACATTCTGAAGTCTGGGAAGCAGTCCCTTATCCACAAAGGAGTTGAAGAACTCCATCTCCTGAGGGCATTTCTCCAGAACTGTATTTATGATAAACTTTACCATTGCCTCTGCGGTATCCATGTAATCGTTAAGATCTGCAAAGGCCATTTCAGGCTCAATCATCCAGAACTCTGCTGCATGACGCTGAGTATATGATACCTCTGCTCTGAATGTGGGGCCGAAGGTATATACATCACCGAATGCCATTGCAAAGTTTTCTGCGTTCAGCTGTCCGGAAACAGTGAGGCTGGTGGCTTTTCCGAAGAAATCCTTGCTGTCATCTACTGTTCCGTCCTCTTTAAGAGGCAGATTGTTCAAATCCAGAGTGGTTACTCTGAACATTTCTCCTGCGCCTTCACAGTCGGAGCCGGTTATCAGGGGAGTATGGATATACACAAATCCTCTGCTCTGGAAAAATTCATGAACCGCCTGTGCTGCTACACTTCTTACTCTGAAAACTGCATTAAACAGATTGGTTCTGGGTCTTAAATGCTGGATTGTACGCAGAAACTCAACGCTGTGGCGCTTTTTCTGCAGAGGATAGTCAGGAGCGGATGCACCCTCCACTACTATCTCATCCGCCTTGAGCTCAAAGGGCTGCTTGGCGTCGGGTGTCAGTACCAGAGTTCCGTGTACTATCAGGGCGGCGCCCACATTCTGCTTTGCTATCTCATCATAATTATTGAGACTGGACCTCTCAAAAACAACCTGCAGCGACTTAAAGCAGCTGCCGTCATTAAGCTCGATAAAACCAAAGTTTTTCATATCGCGTACTGTTCTTACCCAGCCGCAGATCGTGAGGTTTTTTCCGTCAAAAGCTGAAGCGTCGGCATAAATGCCGGAAATTTTCTGATGCTTCATGTGGCACCTATCCTTTCTTTGTGTCATTGACACTCATATTTAATATCTACGACCTTTTTGGGTCGTGTTTTATTATTATAAACAGATTTATGCTTTTTTTCAATAAAAATTTGCTTAGAAAATGAATTCTATCGGGCATTTATAGTTGCACAGCTCTATATCAGTATATTCTCCGCCGGCTTCTCCGTCTGTTGTCCACGCCACCGGCTTTTCAAACGTAAATCTTGCCTTCTTTGTATGCAGTATCAGCAGCTTATCCGAATCAAACCGCTGTGATATTACGCTTGCCAGTATATCGCCTATACCATCAATACTTCCGGGATCCTTCACAAGCACCAGCTCAGACATTCCGTCGCCCAGACTTACCATGTCTTCTTTAAGCTTAACTATTCCTGCTACCGATGTGGAATTTGACATTCCGCCGTACAGCAGATTTGCATCTATTACTCCGTCATCATATTCTACATGAGTTTTATATACTTCAATTTTCGGAAGCTGCAATGTTCCCTGAAGTACATAGGCAAGATGGCCCAGTATACGCTTCTGGTTCTGCGGAGTTGCATAGCTTACCTCTGTAAAAGCTCCGAACGCCGCTATGTAAGCAAAATACTTGTCTTTTCCGAATCCACCCACATCATAAGGATGCGGTGTTCCTTTTAATATTCTGTTTGCCGCTCCTACTGTATCATTTTTCGGAAGCCCCAATGTGGTCGCCACGTCATTTGCAGTTCCCATTGGTATGTACCCAAGTTTCGGAGGATTCTTTACCTGCATGAGGCCCGCCATTACTTCGCTCAGGGTTCCGTCTCCGCCTATGCAGGCTACTGTGTCATACTCAGCTGCATGATCTATCGTTATCCGGGTTGCTTCTTTGGGACCGGTTGTGAAAAACAGAGTGCTTGTATATCCGCCTCTGTCCAGAACATTCAATGCTTCTCCGAAATTCTGCTTATAGCCGCCTCTTCCGGCAGCCGGGTTGATTATAAGCATCAGCTTCTTTTTCATTCAAAACCCTCCTTCTGATTTCAGATTTTCACCTATTATATCCTGATCCTTGCTGTAAGGAAAGTTTTTTCTCATAAAAATGCCAAAGGGACGCAGAAAACTGCGTCCCTTGAATGTTGCTTAAATTATGCCATCTCGTTGAGCTTCTTGGTCATTGCGGACTTTTTATGAGCTGCATTGTTCTTGTGCAGCAGATTCTTGCCGGCCGCGCGGTCAACAGATTTAACAGCAACTTTATAGGCACTGACGGCTGTCTCGCGGTTGCCTTCGGCAACAGCTGCGTCAAACTTTTTCATCATGGTCTTGAGCTCGGTCTTTTCAGCCTTGTTGTGATCTCTGAGCTTCTTGGACTTTATGTCTCTCTTTGCAGAAGATTTAATGTTGGCCATGTTTCAATCGCCACCTCCTCCTATAAAATTGAGTTAATATAACTCGCATTTAGGGATTATAACAAACTTTCCTTGGAAAATCAAGCCTTTTGTAAAAAAAATTTATATTTTTTTCCGTGCTTAGGGAATACTAACTTTAAACAGTGCCATATACAATATATAGTTAGGAGAGTGCAGTTTTTGTCTATATATAGTCGTACAGATTTAGCCGTTGAGGCCCATAATTTATGGGCTGAAAACAGCCGCAGCACTTCAGCGCTTCAGGGTGTTAAGGCAAGCACAAATATCGTCGGAAATCTGGAAATTACACAGGTTGAAATTCTAAACGAATCCGGCGCAAAATGCCTGAATAAACCCGTGGGGATGTATTACAGTATAAGCTTAAAAAGCCCTTTTCAAAAGGGAACTGACGATTTTTCAGATGCCTGTATTCACACCGCAAATTTTATTTCTTCGCTGATTCCTGCCGGCTGCCGCAGTTTCCTCATTGCAGCTCTCGGAAACCCTGATATTACACCTGATGCTTTAGGCCCCATTGCCGCATCTAATAATCTCGTTACTCATCACCTAAAAAATTCCATGCCGGATGAGTTTTCTGCTTTCGGCGACACAATGCTGCTCCGAACAGGTGTTCTCGGCACCAGCGGTATTGAAAGTGCTGCTCAGATTAAAGCAAGCTGTTCCAGCTTTTCCCCCGACTGCTTAATCGTCATAGATGCACTGGCAGGTATTGAGCTTAACCGCCTCTGCCGTTGTATTCAGATTTCAAGTTCCGGTATTTCGCCCGGCTCAGGTGTCGGCAACAACAGGGAAGAAATATCTCAGGCTACTATGGGTGTGCCGGTAATTTCTATCGGTGTGCCAACCGTAATTGACGCCTCCGCTTTTTCGGATGAAAAAGGACTAGCTTCCATGTTCGTTACTCCAAGAGATATTGACAGCTCTGTAAGGTCTGCCGCCCGCCTCATTGCTTACAGTATAAACCTTGCTGTTCATAAAGGTATCAGTCTTTCTGATATTGATATGCTTGTAGGGTAAGAATGTTTCACATGAAACATTCTTACATATTTTTCAGTTTTTTCTTAAAATGTTTCATGTGAAACATTGAAAAACGCAAATTTTACTGTTATAATAATTTCAAAAATATAAAAAACTTCATTTACGGCTTATAGGAGAGATATAATGGCCAAAATTATTGCGATTGCAAACCAAAAAGGCGGAGTTGGTAAAACAACCACCTGTGTCAATCTCTGTGCCGCTCTTTCAATGAAAGGTAAGCGTACCTTACTGGTTGACTGTGACCCGCAGGGTAACGGCAGCTCCGGAATGGGTGTAAATAAGAATCAGAAGCCAAACACTTACGATATTCTTATAAACAAAACGCCTGCAGCCGACTGCGTGGTACATACAAAATACGGTGATGTTATTCCTACGGGAAAAGAACTCGCCGCAGCATCAGTAGAGCTTATTGAAACCCGCAGAAGGGAATATGTACTAAAAAATGCTCTGATGAGCTTATTCAGCGATTATGACTACATTTTTCTCGACTGCCCGCCCTCTCTGGAATTGCTGACTGTAAACGCTTTTGTTGCAGCAGACAGCATCATAATTCCGATGCAGTGCGAATACTACGCACTTGAGGGAATAGTGGATTTAATAAGCAGCATCAAAATGTGCAATAAACGCCTGAACAAAAGACTTGAAATTGAAGGCATCATTCTAACAATGTATGATTCAAGAGCAAATCTTACAAATCAGGTCGCTAATGAACTCAGAAAGTTTCTAAAAGACAAGGTATACGATACCGTAATTCCCAGAAGTGTCAGACTTTCAGAGGCTCCAAGCCATGGTATTCCCGGCGTGGCATATGATAAAGTTAACAAGGGAAGTAAAGGATATATGGCATTGGCAGATGAATTTATCCGCAGATGCGAAAAATAAGGAGGTACAATGGCTAAAGAGAAAAAAGGGCTGGGTATGGGTCTGGACATCCTTTTCGGTGCCGATGAATACGAAGATGAAGCAGACTCAGAGCTTCTGACTCTTCCAATTTCAAAGGTAGAGCCTAACAAGGAGCAGCCGAGAGAATACTTTGACGAACAGGCGCTGCAGGATCTGGCAGACTCAATTGCACAATACGGTTTAATTCAGCCGGTGGTAGCAAGAAAGCTGGAAACCGGATATTATCAGATAATTGCAGGTGAAAGACGCTGGAGAGCTTCAAGAATTGCAGGTTTAACTGAAATTCCCGTAAGAGTAATCGAAGCAGACGACAGAAGGACTGCCGAACTTGCACTGGTAGAAAATCTTCTCAGAGAGGACTTAAATCCTATCGAAGAAGCAAAGGGCTACAAGAGTCTGATAGAAGAATTTGGACTTACTCAGGAGGAAACTGCTAAAAGTGTAGGCAAATCCCGTCCTGCAATTACAAATTCACTGAGACTTTTAAGCTTAACGCCGAAAGTTTTATCTCTGGTTGAAAGGGGAGAGCTGTCCGCAGGCCATGCAAGAGCTCTTATTCCCATAAATGACGAGAAAAAGCAGCTGAATGCCGCTGAAGAAGTAATCAAAAAAAGTCTGTCAGTTAGAAAAACTGAAAAATTAGCTGCAAATATACTTAAAGAAAAGCCCGAAAGGGAAGAAACCCGTTCTGTCGGAATAAGCGTAGACTATTGCGCTGAAATTTCAAATGAATTAAGTGCTGCCATCGGCAGAAAGGTAAGACTCAGCGAAGGGCGCAAAAATGGCAAAATTGAGATAGAATTCTACGGAGCAGACGATCGTGAGGCTCTGATAGAGGCTATAAGAAAATTAAAAATCTAATTTTAGGAGAAATACAATGCTTGATATAAGATTTGTAAGAGAAAATCCCGAAGTTGTTAAAGAAAACATCAAAAAGAAGTTTCAGGATGCAAAACTTCCTATGGTAGACAGGGTTCTGGAGCTTGATGAGAAAAACAGAGCTGCTATTACAGAAGCAAGTGAGCTTCGTGCAAGCAGAAACAAGCTCTCAAAGCAGATCGGTATGCTTATGGGCCAGGCAAAAAAGGACCCCTCCAAGCTTGAAGAAGCTGAAAAAGTTAAAGCTCAGGTCAAAGCATTTGCTGACAGACTTGAAGAACTGGAAAAGCTTGAAGAGGAATATGCTCAGGAAATTCATCATCTTATGATGAATATACCCAATATTATCGATCCTTCCGTACCTATCGGCCCCGATGACAGCGCAAATGTAGAAGTTCAGCGCTTCGGCGAGCCCGTTACCCCCGATTTTGAGATTCCCTATCACACTGAAATCATGGAAAAGCTCAACGGTGTAGATATGGATGCCGCCGGCAGAGTTTCCGGCAACGGTTTCTACTACCTGATGGGCGATGTAGCAAGACTTCACTCCGCAGTTCTTGCATACGCCCGTGATTTTATGATAAATAAAGGCTTTACCTACTGCATTCCTCCCTTTATGATCCATGGCAACGTCGTTGAAGGCGTTATGAGCCAGACCGATATGGACGCAATGATGTACAAAATCGAAGGTGAGGACCTTTACCTTATCGGAACCTCCGAACACTCCATGATCGGTAAATTTATCGATCAGATTATCCCCGAAGAAAGCCTTCCCCAGACCCTCACAAGCTATTCTCCCTGCTTCCGCAAGGAAAAAGGCGCTCACGGCATAGAGGAACGTGGTGTATATCGTATCCATCAGTTTGAAAAGCAGGAAATGATCGTTGTCTGCAAGCCCGAAGAATCTATGGACTGGTATGAAAAGATGTGGCGTTACTCCGTTGAGCTTTTCAGAAGCATGGAAATTCCCGTCCGTCAGCTGGAATGCTGCTCCGGCGATCTGGCAGATCTTAAAGTTAAATCCTGCGATATCGAAGCCTGGTCTCCCAGACAGCAGAAATATTTTGAAGTCTGCTCCTGCTCTAACCTCGGTGATGCTCAGGCAAGACGCCTTAAAATGCGTGTAAAAGGTGCCGACGGCAAAATGTATCTGCCTCACACCCTCAATAACACCGTTGTTGCTCCTCCCAGAATGCTTATCGCTTTCCTCGAAAATCATCTGCAGGCCGACGGCAGCGTTACTATTCCCGAAGTTCTTCGTCCTTACATGGGCGGTTTGGAAGTTCTGGTTCCTAAAAAATAACAAAAATGCCTAAAAGGACAGGTCGAAAAGACCTGTCCTTTTTTTATCCCTACATTATATATATTTATATCATGCAAAATGCTTGCAAAAATATGCTTTTTTTGATATACTCATTAAGTTAGGACTACTATATACACAGAGAGGTAAAGGGTATGAACTCGATAAATGATATATGGGAAGAAATTATAAAAATACTGTCCAAAGAGCTTACCCCCACAGCTATTACAACCTGGTTTTCAGACTGTCAGGCCGTCGAAATTGAAGACTGCCGTCTGGTTCTGCATACCAGCAACGATTTTAAGAGAAGTATTATCGTTTCCCGTTTCGGGGATGCTATAAAATCTGCTCTCTACGATCTTTTTGCCTGTGAGTTTGAGCTGATGGTTTTGGCCGGTGATGAGATTAGTGAATATTCAAAAGAAAAAAAGGAAGAAAACAGCCTGCCTGAAATGGACGGCTATACATTCGACCGATTTATAGTAGGCGCCTCTAATAAATTTGCACACGCTGCAGCTATTGCTGTCGCTCAAAATCCTGGTAAAATCTACAACCCTCTTTTTATATATGGTAATTCAGGTCTAGGTAAAACTCACCTGCTCCTTGCTATCGGTCAGGCTATCCATGATAAAGATCCTAATAAGAAAATATCATATATCAAGGGCGATGAATTTACCAATCAGCTGGTAAAATCAATTAAAGACGGTACAGGTGAGGAATTCAGAAAGAAATACAGAAATGTGGAACTGTTCCTGGTGGATGATATTCAGTTTATCGCCGGTAAACAGCAGACTCAGAACGAATTCTTCCATACCTTTAATAATATTTACGAAGCAGGCCACCAGATCGTTATAACCTCGGACCGTCCTCCGCTGGAAATGTCACTTCTGGATGACCGTCTGCGTACACGCTTTGAAGGCGGTCTTATGGCCGATATCCAGCCCCCGGATCTTGAAACAAGAATGGCTATTATAAGAAATAAAGCCGGCCAGCTGGGTATAATCTTATCAGATGATGCCGTAACCTACATTGCAGAAAATATTACCGCAAATATCCGTCAGCTCGAAGGTGTTATTAAACGCCTTACCGCCTATAAGGAAATTCTGGACGACGTTATTACTATTGATTCCGTTAAACGTGCTATTAAGGACGTTATCAGAATAGGTACTTATATTCCTACTCCGGAAATCATTATTAAGGAATCTGCAAGATACTACTCCCTTAAAGAGGAGGATCTTCGTGGTCAGAGCCGTGCTAAAAACACCGCTATGGCAAGACAGGTTTCAATGTATCTTATGCGTTCACTGACAAACCTTTCTCTGAAGGATATCGGTGCCGAATACGAAAACCGTAACCACGCTACTGTCCTCAGCTCAATCAGAAAAATTGAAGATATGCTAAAAAATGATCAGAACATGGTAGTCACCGTGAGAGATATTACCTCTAATATCAACTCAATGTGAGCTATTATTTTTTCAACATTTGGATGTGGAAAACTGGAAAGATAAATGTTAAAAACTTTTTGTCGAATTCAGTTGTGGGAAAGCGAAAAATAGCAAACAAAATTTTCAACAGCTCGAATTATTGATAAATAAGGGATTTTTTGAGTTTTCCACAATAATTTTCTCTACTACTACAACTACCAAAATAATTATATATATTTATTTATATACTCACTTTTGTCGAGGAGGAAAGACAATGATAGTTTCCTGCGAAAAATACGTTTTGCAGTCAGCCTGCAGCATTTCTGCAAGAGCTACTGCTTCTAAAAGCCCAATTCAGGCACTGGAAGGCCTGCTGCTTGAGGCAAATGGTTCTAACTTGAAAATTACCGGTTACGATTTAAAAGAAGGTATCTATACAAATATTCCTGCCGATGTTAAACAGGCAGGCTCAGTCGTTTTAGGTGCAAGATTTTTAGGTGAAATGCTCAGACGTCTGCCTGACGGCGTAATCACTATCACTACTGACGAAAAAGAAAACGTAAACGTCAGATGCGGCAAGAGCGAATTCAACTTTATGGGCATTACCCCTGATGATTACCCCGAAATTCCCGAAGTTGACGGCCTTAACAACATCAGCCTTCCCCAGTCTATACTCAGAAGCATGATCACCCAGACCCTTTTTGCAGTTTCCGGAAACGACATCCGCCCCGTTTACACCGGTACTCTCTTTGAAATCGAAGAAAATATGCTGACTCTGGTTTCTGTTGACGGTTACAGACTTGCTAAACGCACAGAAAAACTGGAATCTGCTCAGATGGAAAACTGCCAGTTCGTTGTTCCCGGCTCTGCTCTTAGCGATATCGAGAGAATTTGCAGTGACGATGAGGGCGATGTTAGAATAACCGTCGGTGCAAAGCACATTTCCTTCTCCATCGGTGACACTGTTGTTATCTCCAGAAGACTGGAAGGCGAATTCTTAAATTACAGAAAATCTATTCCTGATAACTTTAAATACGAAATCAAGATTGAAAGAGCTGATTTCATGTCTACAATCGACAGAGTTGCTCTTATCATCAACGAAAAAAACAGCAGCCCTGTCCGTATGACCTTTAATGACGGAAATATTGACTGCCTTTGCATAACTCCTATCGGTAAAGCCGAGGATATCTGCCCATGCGAGGGTAACGGCGAAGGTCTGGAAATCGGTTTTAATGACAGATATATGATGGATGCTCTCAAAGCTGCCGGAAAAGATGAGCTTTTGGTCTGCATAAACTCCGCTTCATCTCCCTGCATCATCAAAGCTGCCGACGGTACCGAAAACTTTACCTATATGATCCTTCCTGTAAGACTGAGAGCAGGTGATTGATGTGGAAAAAATTTTGATAAATACTGATTTTATTAAACTTGATGCACTTTTAAAGTATGCAGCCCTTGTGGGAACCGGCGGAGAGGCTAAATATGTCATTTCTGAAGGCATGGTTTCTTTAAACGGTGAGGTCTGCACTATGAGAGGCAAAAAAATCTACCCCGGAGACAAGGTAAGCTTTGCTGATAACGAGCTTTTAGTCGAGAAAAATGAGGCTTAACAAAATAGCTCTCAACGGCTTTAGAAATTACGATTTCGAAACTGCTGAATTCGGCAGCGGTACAAACGTAATTTCCGGCCCAAATGCGCAGGGAAAAACAAATCTGCTTGAAGCTGTATATATGCTTTCCTGTGGAAAAAGTTTCAGAACCAGATTCGATAAGGAACTTATCGGTTTCGGCGCTTCTTCTGCCGAAATTCTTGCCGATATCTACTCTCATGACAGAGATCAGACCATTAGAATTAAAATGGACACCGGCAGACCTAAAAAAATAACCGTAAACGGCGTAAAAAAGAAGGCTTCTGAGCTGTCTGAGCTTGTTAATGTTGTTCTGTTCTGCCCGGATGACCTGAATTTGATTAAAGATGGCGCTTCAGTAAGAAGAAAACTTATTGATAACGCTATCTGCCAGATAAGACCCCGATATGCAGAACTTCTTTCGGAATACAACAGACTTTATGAACATAAAACCAGAATTCTGAAAGACTGGCACGAAAAACCCTCTCTTTTGGATATGCTGGACGATTTTTCCGAGGGAATGTGCAGAGTTTCGGCTAATTTAATAAGATACAGAGCTTCGTTTACCAAAAAGCTTAACGAAGTTGCTCCGCCTATACACAGTGAATTCTCCGGAAACGGTGAAAAACTGGAAATTACTTACAAAACTGTCAGCACAGTCAGAGATCCTTTCGCTTCTGCAAGGGAAATCTACTACGATATTTGCGAACATCAGGAAAAACATAGACAGGCTGAACTTGATGCAGGCCAATGCCTGACCGGTGCGCACAAGGATGATCTTGAAATTTCCATAAACGGCAGGTCTGCAAGAAGCTTTGCTTCTCAGGGCCAGACCAGAACCGCTGCCCTGTCTCTTAAACTTGCCGAAAGAGAAATCCTGCTTGAAGAAAAAGGGGAATATCCCATTCTTCTTCTGGATGATGTGCTTTCGGAGCTGGATGTTAAAAGACAGGAATTCGTTCTTAACCGTATCGGCGGGGGTCAGACCCTTATAAGCTGCTGCGAGGATGAGGGAATTTCAAAAAGAACCGGAGGAAAGGTGCTTTTTGTCGAGAAGGGCAGGATACGCTGATGTATCTGCATTTGGGAAACGGTAAGGTAATTAACACTGAGAACCTGATCGGTATTTTCGATCTGGATATTACTTCTCAGTCGTATATAACAAGAAAATTTCTGACGATGTCTGAAAAGGCAGCGCTGGTTATAAATGCGGCAGAGGATATTCCGAAAACTTTCGTTGTCTGCCGTGAAAATGGCAAAAATATTGTCTATTTGAGCCAGATGGCCTCGGCCACTCTGCTACGACGTGCTGAAGAGAGCATAATGTGAAAAAATGGAGGCACATATGTCTGATATAACAGAAAAAGTAACACACGAATATGACGCGTCACAAATTCAGGTCCTTGAAGGTCTTGAAGCTGTCCGTGTTCGTCCGGGTATGTATATAGGCTCCACATCTTCTTCGGGTCTGCATCATCTGGTCTATGAAATTGTGGATAACTCAATAGATGAAGCTCTGGCAGGCTATTGCGACAGAATTGATGTCACAATTGAAGAAGGAGATGTTATCTGTGTATCAGATAACGGCCGCGGTATCCCTGTTGATATTCAGGAACAGACCGGCAAATCCGCACTTGAGGTTGTATTTACCGTTCTTCATGCCGGCGGTAAGTTCGGCGGCGGAGGATATAAGGTTTCCGGCGGTCTGCACGGCGTCGGCGCTTCCGTTGTTAACGCTCTTTCCGAATGGCTCGAGGTTCATATCTACAAGGACGGCAAAATCTATGAAATGAAATTCGCCAGAGGCGAAATCACAGAGCATATAACTGTTGTGGGAGAAACCGACAGAAAGGGTACAGAAGTCAGATTTAAACCCGATAACCTGATTTTCGACGACACTGTTTACGATTACGAGATTATTCACACCCGTATGAGAGAACAGGCCTTCCTGAACGGCGGACTTAGAATCTGCGTCGAAGATAAGCGCCCGGGAAAAGAGCAGAAGGACGAAATGTGCTATGAGGGCGGTATCAGAGAGTATGTATCCTACCTCAATAATCACAAAAATCCTCTGCACGAGGACGTAATTTATCTCGGCGGCAGCAACAGCAAGGCTTTTGCCGAAATTGCTCTCCAGTATAACGACGGTTACAGCGAAAATATCGTCTCCTTTGCAAACGATATCCATACTCCCGAAGGCGGTATGCACGAAACAGGCTTTAAAGCTGCACTTACCAGAGTTATAAATGCCTACGGAATTAAAAACAATATACTTAAAAACGACGATAAGCTTTCCGGCGAGGATGTCCGAGAAGGCATGGCTGCCGTTATTTCAGTAAAACTGCCTGATGCTCAGTTCGAGGGTCAGACAAAACAGAAGCTGGGCAACGCCTATATAAGAACTCTTGTTGACAGCGTTGTTTCAGAACAGCTCGCCACTTATCTGGAGGAACACCCCCAGCAGGCTAAGGCCATAATTGAAAAATCCATGACCGCAAGCAGAGCAAGAGAAGCTGCAAAAAGAGCCAGAGAGTCTGTAAGAAGAAAAACCGGTCTTGAAAGCGGACAGATGCCTGATAAACTTCAGGACTGCAACGAAAGAGATCCGGGTCTTTGCGAAATTTACATCGTCGAGGGTGACTCCGCTGCGGGCTCCGCAATTCAGGGAAGAGACAGCCGTTTCCAGGCTATCCTTGCTATGTGGGGTAAAATGCTCAATGTTGAAAAGGCAAGAGCTGACCGTGTTTACGGAAATGACAAGCTTTATCCCATTATCTGCGCTCTGGGTGCAGGTATAGGCGATGAGTTCAACATCGAAAAACTCCGCTACCACAAAATTATTATCATGGCTGATGCTGATGTGGACGGTTCTCATATCAGAACTCTGCTCCTCACATTCTTCTTCAGATACATGAGACCCCTTATCGAAAACGGCTATGTATACTCCGCCGTTCCTCCTCTTTACAAATTATCAAGAGGCAAAACCCAGAAGGTTGCATATTCCGACAAGGAAAGAGATATGCTCTCTGCTTCTATGAGAGCTGATAATCCCAACGCAAGAATAGAAATTTCCAGATACAAAGGCCTTGGTGAGATGGATCCACACGAATTGTGGGAAACTACAATGAATCCCGAAACCAGAACCCTCAGACGCATTACTCTGGAAGATGCCGTCGAGGCAGACCAGATATTCACTGTGCTTATGGGCGAGGAAGTCGAACCCAGAAGAGAGTGGATTGAAGGCAATGCAAAACACGTTGTCAATCTTGATATTTAAGGAGGCGAAATCAGATGGCACACAGAAGAGACTATAAGCCTGAGGATATCGCATTTCCTAATCAGGC
>JAHHRR010000023.1 GCA_020025655.1 Oscillospiraceae bacterium | reverse complement strand
AAGTTACCCTTGTACTCATGGTATGGATGGCATTCATTTCAATGGCCATAGGCGTTAGAGAGAACCTGCATATAGCTATTGAGATGTTCTATAATAAACTACCTAAACCGGCACAGAAAGTGTTCAGTTTTCTGAATAATCTTTTCATTGCCATAGTGGGTATAGTTCTGGTGGTATACGGAATTATTCTCATCAAGTATACCAGTACCTCCACTCTTCCGGCCACAAAATGGCCCGCTTGCACTTTGTATCTGATGCTGCCGGTAGGTGGATTCTTTATCGCATATTACAGTCTCCTGAGACTTTTCGGTCTGGAGCGGTATATACCTAAAACAAAAGAAACGGAGGAACAGGAAAGCGATGTTTGATCAGAATATTGCAATTTTAATTCTGCTGGGCGTTTTCACTGTCATGATCTGCTTTAAATTGCCCATAACTTTCGCTCTGGCTACCTCCTCGGTTCTAGCCGCTATGTATATGAAGCTGCCCCTTATGGGTGTCATTCAGCAGATGGCGAAAAACGTAAACAACTTCTCCTTGATGGCAATACCTTTCTTCATCCTTGCAGGTGAAATCATGGGCGCCGGAGGTATATCGAACCGGATGCTGCAGGCGGCAAATGCCTGTGTAGGTCACCTGAGAGGCGGTCTTGCCCACGTTAATATACTGGGCTCCATGCTGTTCGGACATCTCTCCGGTTCTGCCGTTGCAGACGTTTCATCTTTGGGCAGCATCGAAATTCCCATGATGGTGAACGCAGGCTATGACAAGGACTTCTCAGTTGCAACAACTGTTGCTTCCTCCTGTCAGGGTGTTCTTATACCTCCCAGCCATAATATGATTATCTATTCTCTGGCTGCCGGCGGTGTTTCCGTAGGCGCACTGTTTATGGCAGGACTTGTTCCCGGCATACTCTGCGGTATCTCTCTTATGATCGTATGCGGAATTATCAGCGTTAAGAGAAACTACCCCAAGGGCGAGCGTATGAGCTGGAAGCAGAGAGGTAAAATCCTTCTGGACGCAGCGTTTGCTCTCTTCACCGCAGTTATCATCCTCGTAGGCGTTACCGCAGGCTGGTTTACCGCCACCGAGAGCGCAGCAATCGCAGCTATCTATGCTTTCATCGTTGCAAAGTTCATTTACAAGGAACTCAGATGGAAGCAGATACCCAGAATTCTTTATAATGTTGTAAAAACCCTGGCTACCGTGTTCAGCCTTATCGCTGCTGCCGGTGCTTTTGGCTGGCTTCTGGCATATCTTCAGGTTCCCAGCCTCATCACCAAGGGCCTTCTCACCATTACACATAATAAAGTTGTCCTGCTTCTTTTAATCAATCTTCTGCTCCTTATTCTGGGCTGCGTTATGGATATGGCTCCTCTTATCATTATCGTAACCCCTATTCTCGTACCCGTTGTTCAAGCTTTCGGTATGAGCCCTGTGCATTTCGGCGTTGTCCTTATCTTTAACCTTGCTGTCGGCCTTTGCACTCCTCCTGTCGGCAGTGCACTTTTTGTCGGCTGCAGTGTCGGTAAGATAAAGATTGAGCAGACAGTCAAGGCAATGGTACCAATGTATATCGCAATGATACTGTGCCTGCTGCTTGTAACATTTGTTCCTTCAATCTCTCTTGGCCTGCCGAGACTTTTAGGCTACGCTGTCTGATACATCAAATCTGCTCCTTTGTGCGTCTTTACGCACGAAGGAGCTTTTTTATTTCTGTCCTGTTTATTCCTGAATACAGCGAAAAAATATGAATATTTTAAATATTAACTATGAAATTTTGCACAAAAAACAACATTTCTATCGTTCAATTAACACAGAGTTCATTATAAGTCTTTATTTTTCTTGAATAATGTGGTAGAATACTCTGAATTCATTTAGGAGGAATTACCATGGGCGATAATTACATCAGATGTCAGGAAGAAAACGGCAGCATCAATATTTCCGAAGAAGTTATATCCAGCATCGTTCGTTCCGCCATTTCAGAGGTGGACGGTGTAGCCGGCCTGTCCAATACAGCAGGTTCCGACTTGGCTGAACTTATCGGTCTCAAAACCCTCAGCAGAGGTATAAAAGTTCAGTTCAACGATGACGACAAAATTGTTGTTGACGTTATAATTACCGTTTTATATGGCTGCAATATCGTTACTGTTGCAAGAAATGTTCAGGATAAAGTCATGAACATCGTCCAGTCTACTACCGGTATTGAAAGTGCCGAGGTAAATGTCCACGTTTCAGGCATTGCCTTTGAAAAGTAAGAATCCGGGAGAGAAGAAAAGATGAAGAGAACTACCGCAAGAGAAATTGCCATTCAGATTGGTTTTGCCGCAGCTGCAAACAAGCTGGACCCCGCTCAGGTACTTGACGATTTCTTTGCAAAAGAGCATTACGATACTCTCAGCACAGAAGACGAGCTCTTCGGCGAATATCCCAATGCAAAGCAGATGGATTATATTCGCCGCCTTGTAACCTTAACCGCTGAAAACCGCAGTGAAATTGACGGCTTTATCGAGCGCTATGCTAAAGGCTGGAAGATCGAGCGTATCTCCAGAACTGCTCTTGCAGTTATGCGTTGTGCTATTTGCGAAATCATCTATATGGATGATGTGCCCAACTCCGCTGCAATCAATGAAGCAGTCGAGCTCTGCAAGGGTTACGATGAGCCTGATACCGTTGCATTTGTTAACGGTGTTCTGGGCGGATTCATGCGTGGCGAGTACGGCGGAATGCCCGAAGCAGCCGTTGCCGAAGATGCTTCTTCAGAAGAGAAGTCCGAGGAAATCGGCGAATAAGTAATGGATAAGCAGATTTTAAGCGTTTCTCAGCTTAACAGTCTTATAAAAGCTCAGCTGGAATCTGAGCCGCTTTTCCATAATGTGTGCATCAGGGGTGAACTTTCCAATTATAAGATTTACCCCTCCGGGCACCATTATTTTACGTTGAAAGATGAAGGCGGCAGTCTGCGATGTGTCATGTTCAGAAGCAGTGCGCAGAAGCTGCGCTACTGCCCGGAAAACGGCATGGCGGTTCTGGCTTACGGCCGTATTACCGTCTATGAACGTGATGGTGCCTATCAGCTTCAGGTGACTGAGCTGATGCCTGAAGGAACAGGCGATTTACAGATAGCTTTTGAGCAGCTTAAGGCAAAGCTCAGTGCCGAGGGTCTTTTTGATCCTGCACACAAAAAGCCGCTTCCCGCAATGCCCGAACGCATTGCTGTTATCACATCATCTGCCGGCGCTGCCGTACATGATATGATAAGAATTCTCGGCCGCAGATGGCCGATGACAAAAGTTCTTCTTATGCCCGTCAGAGTACAGGGCGTTGAAGCTCCCGCTGAAATAGCAGGGGCTATTAAGTATGCAAATGAATTTAAGGTCGCCGACCTTATTATTACCGGGCGCGGCGGCGGTTCTATCGAGGACCTGTGGGCCTTTAACGATGAACGTGTAGCTCGTGCTATTTATGATTCAGAACTTCCGGTTATTTCAGCCGTAGGTCACGAGCCGGATGTTACTATTTCCGACTATGTGGCTGATGTGCGGGCATCTACGCCCTCTAATGCAGCTGAAATCGCAGTTCCCGACTGTGAAGAGATAAGAGCGCTTTTAAACAAGCTCTCCGTTATCTCCGTTCAGGGAATGGACGCTAAACTTAAAAATTACAGGCAGAGGCTTGAAAATATCAGTTCAAAGGCTGTTATTACAGACCCCTCTGCTCAGATAAATAACAGACGGCAAAATTTAGACTACCTGTGTGAAAGGCTCGTTTCCTCTCAGGAAAGATTTCTTGCGGGCAGGCGCAGAGATTTTGTCTCTCTCGCTGCGTCTCTGGACGCAATGAGTCCCCTGAGAGTTTTAAGCCGTGGCTATGCCGCAGCTGCAGATTCAGAAGGGAATATTATAAATCAGGCAGGTGCGCTTAAACCCGGCGACAGGCTTACACTCCGCTTTTCAGACGGAGAGGCGGGCTGCCTTGTAGAAAATCTCAATTTAAAAAAACTGAGGTGAGTGTATGGCAGGAAAGAAACTTGACTTTGAGAAGTCACTTGGACGGCTCGAAGAAATTGTAAAGCACCTTGAAAAAGGGGATATGCCCCTTAATGATTCATTAAAGCTCTTTGAAGAGGGCACAGCTCTGCTGTCATCCTGCAATCAGATGCTTGATGAGGCTGAGCAGAAAGTTGTGAAGCTGAAAAAAGGGCCTGACAGAGCACCTATCGAGCTTCCTTTTGAAAGTGAGGACTAAACATGACTGCTGCTGAATATAAAGCTATGGTTGATACTGCCCTTGAGGGATACTTCAAGGGAGATAATATGCCCCAGAAGGGTCTTATGGATTCTATGCGTTACAGCCTTCTTGCAGGCGGCAAACGCATCCGTCCTATGCTTGTTCTGGAATTCTGCCGTATATCCGGGGGCGATATAAAAGCCGCTCTTCCCGTTGCCTGCGGAATTGAAATGCTTCATACCTATTCGCTTATTCACGATGATCTGCCCTGCATGGATAATGATGATCTTCGCAGAGGCCGTCCCACCAACCACGTTGTTTACGGCGAATGCACTGCAACTCTTGCAGGTGATGCTCTTCAGGCAGAAGCCTTCGGCACTATTTTGAGAAGTGACCTTCCCGCTGACCGCAAAGCTGCCTGTGCAGAAATACTGGCAGATGCAGTCGGTTTTGACGGTATGTGCGGCGGTCAGTATCTGGATATGCTGGGGGAGGGAAAAGAACTCACCGAGCAGGAGCTTACTGATATTAACAGCAGAAAAACCGGTGCTCTTTTAACCGCTGCCTGCCAGATGGGCGTTGCTGCTGCCGGCGGCAGTGAACTGATGATGGCCGCTGCTGGTCATTACGGTTCTGCAATCGGCATGGCTTTCCAGATAAGAGACGATATGCTGGATGTATTAAGCACCGAAGAGCAGCTGGGTAAACCTATTGGTTCCGATAAGGAAGAACACAAGAATACTTATATGGCTCTTCTCGGCCGAGAAGGCTGTGAAGCGACAGTAGATAAGCTTACTGACTTTGCCAAAAACATATTAAGTGAAGCCTTTACCGATACTGAATTTTTATGCGGTCTGGCAGATTCCATGGCAAAGAGATATAACTGAGCCGATTTAATATCGGTCGGACTGGGGTTTAAGTTGGGTATATTAGATAAAGTTAATTCCTCAGAGGACGTAAAAGAGCTTAAAGATTATAAGCTTGTACCCCTTTGTAAAGAAATTAGAGAATTTCTGGTCGATAATCTCTCCAAAACCGGAGGACATCTGGCCTCAAATTTAGGAACAGTTGAATTGAGCGTGGCTCTGCACAGAGTATATGATACAAAAACCGACCGCATCGTTTTTGATGTCGGCCACCAGAGCTACACTCACAAGATAATCACGGGCAGAAAAGATCAGTTTTCTACCCTGAGACAGTATGGGGGACTTTCCGGCTATCCAAAGCCCTCCGAAAGCGACGATGATGCATTCATTGCAGGTCACGCCTCCAACTCTGTTTCCGTGGCAGCAGGTATGGCAAAAGCCAGAACCATGCTGGGTGAGGATTATAATGTCGTTGCCATTATAGGCGACGGCGCTCTGACAGGAGGTCTTGCCTACGAGGGTCTTGCATATGCCGGCGCAAGCGGTGAGCCTCTGGTTGTTATCTTAAACGACAACAATATGTCTATTGATCCGAACGTAGGCGGTACAGCAAGGCTTCTCCAGAAAATGAGGGTCAAGCCCGGCTATATAAGCTTTAAGCGCCGCTATAAAGCCGCTTTTAAGAAATTCCCTCGCATATATGCCTTTAATCACAAGATTAAAGAATGGTTTAAGTGGCATATACTTCCCGGAAATATGTTCAGCTCCATGGGCTTTTATTATCTCGGTCCGGTAGACGGACATGATGTAAAGGAACTTGAAGCTGTTTTGCACTGGGCAAAAGACAGACGTGAGCCTGTTTTAGTCCATGTTCTCACCAAAAAGGGCAAGGGCTGCGAATATGCAGAAAATAAGCCCGAATGTTATCACGGTGTCGGACCCTTTGATCCGGTTACCGGTAAAATGAAGCCTTCAGGTGACAACTTCTCAAAGAAGTTCGGTGAATTTATGTGTGAATTTGCCGAGCGTGATGAGAGAATCACCGGAATTACCGCCGCCATGGCAAGCGGCACAGGTCTCGATGTTTTTGCAAAGAAATATCCCGATCGCTTTATTGATGCAGGTATTGCAGAAGGTCACTCAACTGCGATGGCTGCCGGTCTTGCAAAGCAGGGAATTCTACCTGTTTTTGCCGTGTACTCAAGCTTTGAGCAGAGAGGCTTCGATATGCTTATACATGACGTCTCCCTCTTGCAGCTTCATGTTGTTCTGGCACTTGACCGTGCAGGTATTGTAGGCGGAGACGGTGAAACTCATAACGGACTTTTTGATGTAAGCTATTTGAGCACCGTTCCCGGCATGGTTGTATTATGTCCTTCAAACTATTCAGAGCTTCACGATATGCTGGAGAGTGCATTGTTTGAACTGGACGGACCTGTTGCATTACGTTATCCCAGAGGTGCTGAAGGAAGATACAAAGACTCCCTTAAAAAGCAGGAATGTATCATCCGTGAGGGTACTGACGTTACTCTTGCGTGCTACGGCACCATGGTCAATGAAATGCTTGATGCAGCCGATATTCTCGAAAACGAGGGTATTTCCGCTGAAATTGTAAAGATTTCAGCGATAAAACCTGAAAAGTATCCTTTAACCATTAAGTCTATGGCTAAGACCGGCAGGCTTGTTGTTGCAGAAGAGGTATGCGCCTCCGGCTGCGTTGGCGAAAAATTACTTGCCAGAGCCGCAATGTCGGGTGTCTGCATCAAAGATGTAAAATTACTGAATCTCGGAGAGGGGTTAGTAGCTCACGGAGACAACGCTTTGCTTATGAAGGAGCATGGCATTGATGCCATGTCCATTGCAAAGGCAGCAAAGGAACTCTGCGGGCGCTGAATATGAAAAAAGTAAGATTAGACCAGCTGGTTTACGAGCTGGGATTTACCGAAAGCCGTGAAAGAGCAAAAACCACTATTATGAGCGGCATTGTTTTCGTTAATAATCAGAGAGCCGACAAGCCCGGTATGGCTGTTGACCCTGATGCACATATTGAAGTACGTGGCCATGCACTTCCTTTTGTCAGCCGGGGAGGATATAAGCTTGATAAAGCATTGAAAGTTTTCCCTGTTGATCCCGCAGGAAAGCACTGCATAGATTGCGGCGCATCCACCGGCGGATTTACCGATGTTCTGCTCCAGCATGGTGCCGAGAAGGTCTACTCTGTTGATGTGGGATACGGGCAGCTGGCATGGAAGCTCAGAAATGACGAGAGAGTTGTCAATCTTGAGCGCACCAATCTCCGCTATATTACCGAAGAGCAGATACCTGAGCTTCTGGATATGGCTGTAATGGATGTTTCATTCATATCTATAAGGCTGGTTCTTCCTTCCGTAAAGGCGCTGTTAAAAGACGATGCTGATATCATCTGTCTTATTAAGCCGCAGTTTGAAGCCGGCAGGGAAGAGGTCGGTAAAAAAGGTGTTGTCAGGGACAAAAAAGTTCACGAAGAGGTTATACACACTATTCTGGATTTCGCTCCTACCATAGGCCTCACAGTCAAAGGGCTGGATTTTTCACCTATAAAAGGACCTGAGGGCAACATTGAATACATTTGCCATATGGTAAACGGCGTGCACGAGGGAATAACCCCCGATGTTGCAGCCATAGTCGAAGCCTCTCACGAGGCCCTTTAAGGAGCTGAATATTATGATTGCGGTTTGTCCGAACCCATATAGAGACAAAGATTTAGCAGTGAGCAAGCAGATTGTAGAGATGCTTAGTTCAGAGGGCTACGAATCAGTAGTCTGTCCGCTTTTCGCAGGTAATGATTCTGAGGTTATCCCTCCGGACGTGGAAACTTATTCCTTAAAAGAGCTTTCCCCTCAGTGTTCTCTTGTCATCGCCATCGGCGGCGACGGAACAATTCTTTCCGCCGTAAGAGAAATGGACAATGCACCTGTACCTGTGCTCGGCGTAAATCTCGGCACAAAGGGCTTTATGTCCACCCTTGAATTAAAAGATCTGCCTCTGGTTGTTAGAGCCGCAAAAGGAGATATGAAGATTAGTATTAGAATGATGCTGGATGTTGAGCTGCACCGTGGAGACGATATTATTGTTACCGGCTCTGTCCTCAACGACGTTGTGATTCACGGTCACGGCGACTGCATTAGAGTTACCGCTTTGTGTGAAGATGAAACTGTCACCAGCTTTTCCGGTGACGGCATCATTATTGCTACTCCTACCGGCTCCACCGGCTACTCAATGTCAGCCGGCGGTCCTATCGTCGAACCTGCGGCAGAGAACATAATTCTGAGTCCCGTCTGCCCTCATATGATGGGCTTCAGGCCTTACGTTCTTGCCCCGTACAGAGAAATCACCGTTATTCCCGGCAATCTGTATGGCAAAAGCGCTTATATTTCTCTCGACGGAATCTTTGCTGCTAATCTTGAAAATGACGACAAAATAGTTGTCAGACGTTCAAAATACCAGACACAGATGGTTGATTTCGGCTTAAAAAGCTTTTATGATATCGCACGCGAAAAATTGACATAACGGAGGACGGAATATGAAACCCGGCAGACAGAGTGTCATTCTGGAAATTATATCTCAGCAGGATATAGAAACTCAGCATCAGCTGCTTGAGGCTCTTGCTGAAAGAGGTGTTAAAAGCACTCAGGCAACTTTATCAAGAGACATTAAAGATATGCGCCTTGTTAAGGAGCTAGGTCCCAGCGGAAAATACAGATATGCCATTGCTTCCAAGGCTGAATCTGACGATTTCAGCATAAGACTGAAGAAAATTTTCAGGGAGAGTGTCATTTCTTATGATCTGGCACAGAATCTGCTCGTAATCAAGACTCTCCCCGGACTCGCTCCGGCTGCCTGCTCGGCTATCGACGGCATGGAGATCAACGGTCTTGTGGGCACTCTCGCCGGTGATGACACCGCATTTTTAGCTATGCGGGACAATGATTCCGCAAGAACTCTCTACCACGAAATAGAATTGTTGTTTTAACAGGCAGTCTGCCTGTAAGGAGCGGAGAAATGCTTAACGAACTGCACATAGAAAATATAGCGGTTATTGAAAAAGCCGACATTGAGTTTGACTCCGGTCTGAATGTGCTTACCGGTGAGACAGGCGCAGGTAAGTCTATCATTATAGACTCTATCGGTTCTGTTTTAGGCAGCCGTGTAAGCCGTGAGCTTGTTCGCCGTGGAGCCGAAAAGGGCAGAGTTACTGCTGTTTTCGGTCTGACTTCCCTTTGCGAGGACTGGCTCAGAGATAATGATATTGAATACGACGATGAGCTTATCATACAGCGGCGCATCAGCGCCGACGGCAAAAGCAGCTGCCGTGTCTGCGGTGAGCCTGTTACAGCTTCCCAGTTAAAGGATCTTGCAGGACTCTTGGTGGATATACACGGGCAAAACGACGGCCGTCAGCTTATGGACGAGCATCGCCATATAGATTATTTGGATTCTTTTGGCAATTTCCAGCAAGATCTGGATGCCTACAAAGCCGAATACAGCAAATACACCGCTCTCAAAAAGGAAATGAGCAAACTCAGCATGGATGAAATTGAGAAAGAGCGTTTAAGTGAAACTCTTAAATATCAGATTGCTGAGCTTGAACGGGCTGAATTGAAAAGCGGCGAAAAGGAAAGTATTACCGCAAGAAGGGATCTTCTTCGCAACTCCGAAAAGCTTACCGAGTCTCTGGATATTGCCTATGAGGCGCTTTACGGCGGCGATGAAAACGCAGTTTCCCTCGCTCAAAATGCCGGATATTTTGCTTCAAAGGCTGCTGATATTGCTCCTGAGCTTGAGGAAGCCGCAAAAAATATAAGCAGTGCTGTATTTTCACTTTCGGATGCTGCGGAGCTTATAAGAGATTTCAGAGACAGCCTTGATTTTTCACCTCAGGAATATGATCAGCTTGAAACAAGAATTTCTCTCCTAAACAGGCTTGAGCGTAAATATAATCGGGACGATGAAGCTCTTATAGAATATCTGGATGAGTGCAGGAAAAAGCTCGACGATATTCAGTATGCAGATGAGCGGCTCGTAAAGCTTCAAAAGGAAATTTCTGCTCAGAGCATTGTATGCCGCAAGGCAGGTGAGCATCTCAGCTGCAAACGCAAAGAAGCAGGGGAGGGGCTCCAGAAAAGAATTGAAGATGAGCTTAAACAGCTAAATATGCCGTCTGTACGCTTTATGGTTGATTTCCAGCCGGTAGAAAATGAAGCAGGATTCGACTCAAAGGGAATTGACTCCGTGTCTTTCCTTATGTCCGCAAATGCCGGTGAAAATCCCGGAAAAATAAGCAAGATTGCCTCTGGCGGTGAGCTTAGCCGTATTATGCTTGCAATGAAAAATGTCTTTGCCGAGAATGATCCTGTTGCTACAATGATTTTCGACGAAATCGACACCGGTGTTTCGGGCATTGCTGCCCAGAGGGTAGGGGAGAAGCTATACACTGTTTCTACCGGTAAGCAGGTACTCTGTGTAACCCATCTTCCGCAGATTGCCGCTATTGCCGACAGCCACTACCTTATTAAAAAAGAAGAACGTGACGGCAGAACCTATACCGACGTTAAAAAACTCAGCCGTGAAGGACGTCAAATGGAACTTGCAAGACTTCATGGCGGTGACAATATTACCGATATTACAATTATGAGTGCTGAACAGCAGCTTGAATCGGCAGATAAATTCAAAAAATCCTATTCAGGAGTTAAAAAATGAGTATTAAAGAAGACGCAGTTAACTTCCACGCTCAGGGCTATAACTGTGCCCAGTGTGTGCTGAAAGCTTGTAAAGCACACTATCCTGAGCTTGATGACAATATGCTTGCCCGCATTGCCTCCGGCTTCGGCGGAGGTGTGTGCTGCGGTGAAATCTGCGGCGCTGTAACCGGCGGTGTAATGGCTCTCGGTCTTTGCAGCGATTTTGATGAATCCAGCAGTGAAACCGTTCTTGGCTCAAAAGCCAATGTAAAACAGCTTATTCAGTCTTTTAATGAAGACTTTAAGAATAATTTTGAATCATTACTGTGTTCCGAACTGAAAGGCGGAAAATACACCTGTAACGAGCTTATTGCTTACGGTACAGAGTTAGCAGAAAAAATGATTACAAATAAAATATGACAGGAGTAGACAAATGGGAATTTACGAAGAACTTGTAGAACGTGGTCTTATTGCCCAGGTTACCAACGAGGATGAAATCAAGAACATGATCAATAACGGCAAAGCCAAATTCTATATTGGCTTTGACTGCACCGCCGACAGTCTTACTGCCGGTCACTTCATGGCTCTTACCCTCATGAAGCGCCTTCAGATGGCCGGCAACCAGCCTATCGCTCTTATCGGCGGCGGCACCACTATGATCGGCGACCCCTCCGGCAGAACCGATATGCGCAAAATGCTCACTCGTGAAGATATCGACTACAATGCTCAGTGCTTCAAGCGCCAGATGGAGCGTTTCATCGAGTTTGGACCCGGCAAGGCTCAGATGGTAAACAACGCCGACTGGCTTATGGATCTAAATTACATTGAGTTCCTGCGTGAAGTCGGTGCCTGCTTCTCCGTTAACAATATGCTTAGAGCAGAATGCTACAAGCAGCGTATGGAAAAGGGTCTGAGCTTCTTTGAATTCAACTACATGATTATGCAGAGCTACGACTTCTACTACCTTTTCAAGAACTACGGCTGCAATATGCAGTTCGGCGGTGACGATCAGTGGAGCAATATGCTCGGCGGTACTGAGCTTATCCGCAAAAAGCTGGGCAAAGACGCTCACGCAATGACCATTACTCTGCTCACCGACTCTCAGGGTCACAAGATGGGCAAAACCGCAGGTAACGCTGTATGGCTTGACCCCAACAAGACCAGCCCTTACGAGTTCTACCAGTACTGGCGCAATGTTGACGACGCAGACGTCTTAAAGTGCATCCGTATGCTTACATTCCTGCCCATGGATCAGATCAGAGAAATGTCCTCCTGGGAGGGCAGCCAGCTGAACCGTGCAAAAGAAATCCTTGCTTTCGAGCTTACAAGCCTTGTTCACGGTGAAGAAGAGGCTAAGAAGGCTGAGGCATCCGCAAAGGCTCTCTTTGCAGGCGGCGCAAATGCTGAAAACATCCCCACTACTGAGCTTACCGAGGCTGACCTTGAAGACGGCAAACTCGACATAATGGGAATCCTTGTAAAATCCGGCCTTTGCTCCACCCGTTCCGATGCACGCAGAAATATTCAGCAGGGCGGAGTAAGCGTTGACGACGAAAAAATTTCCGATATCGGCAAGTGCTATTCTGCTGATGAACTCAAAGATGGTATTCTCGTAAAACGCGGTAAGAAGAATTTTAATAAAGTTGTCCTGAAATAATTAGAATTTTTTTATTTTTTGTTTTACTTTATCGGAAAAGTATAGTATATTATGTATTGCTAAAAATAAGGAACAGAGGTGCTGTTTATGAGCCGTATGGTAGGAACAGTTTCCCGTGGAGTCCGTGCTCCCATTATTCGTGAGGGTGACGATCTCAGGGACATCGTAACAGAGTCTATTCTGGAAGCTTCCAGAACAGACGGATTTGAATTTAGAGACAGAGACGTAGTAGCTATGACCGAGGCAATTGTTGCACGTGCTCAGGGTAACTACGCAAGTGTAGATAACATTGCTGCTGATGTCAGAGCAAAGACCGGCGGCGGTACAGTGGGCCTCATTTTCCCCATACTCAGCCGCAACCGTTTTTCCATCTGCCTCCGTGGTATCGCCAAGGGTGTAGATAAGGTTATTCTGATGCTTTCTTATCCCTCTGACGAAGTCGGCAACCATCTTATAAGCCTTGATATGCTTGACGAAAAGGGTATTGATCCTTATAGAGATGTTCTCACCGAAGCTCAGTACAGAGAGCACTTTGGCTATATTAAACACCACTTTACCGGTGTAGACTATGTTGAAACCTATCGCCAGCTCATTGAAGAGAGCGGCGCCGAGGTTGAAATTATATTCGCCAATAACCCCAAAGAAATTTTACATTACACCAAGAAGGTTATCTGCTGTGATATCCACACCAGAGCTCGCAGCAAGCGCATCTTAAAGAATGCAGGCGCTGAGATTGTTCTTGGTCTTGATGACATCATGACCTCTTCTGTTAACGGCAGCGGTTATAACGAAAAGTATGGCCTTCTCGGCTCCAACAAGGCAACCGAGAACACCGTTAAGCTCTTCCCCAGAGACTGCCAGGGTCTTGTAGAAGACATTCAGAAGCGTCTTCTCGATGCTACCGGCAAGCATATTGAGGTTATGGTTTACGGCGACGGTGCATTTAAGGATCCCGTCGGCAAAATCTGGGAACTTGCAGACCCCGTTGTTTCTCCTGCATATACTCCCGGTCTTGAGGGTACTCCCAATGAGCTGAAGCTCAAGTACCTTGCTGATAATGACTTCGCAAACCTGTCCGGCAAAGAGCTGCAGGATGCAATTAAGAAGTCCATTGAGCAGAAGGATGACGACCTTAAGGGCAGCATGGCTTCTCAGGGCACAACCCCCAGAAGACTTACCGACCTTATCGGTTCTCTCTGCGACCTTACCTCCGGCAGCGGAGACAAGGGTACTCCCATAGTATTTATTCAGGGCTACTTCGATAATTACACCAACGAATAAGATTTAGGTTGTCTTAGGTGTAATTATAGGAATTTCGTGAGATGTACTGAACCGCGAACTGCTCTTGTTAATAGTAATTTAATATGTTGTTCAATAAATTTTCAGTACTTCTTCTTAGCTTTGTGTTATTATGAATAACAGCGGAAGGGGGAAACCCCAACTGTGTATTAAAATAAATATAAAGCTACGCATGGAAACGATGCCGCAGCGATGCTGTGGATAAGCCTACGCTTCTATGCACTCAATGTAGCTGCACAGCTAAAAATTCCAAAATACTTGGGCGCGGTTCAAATGGCGAACCGCGCCCAAGACAATTTTATGCACAGTTCTAAAATTATACTGAGAGGTTATAAACATGAACAACGACAGCAAATCCAAGATATTAACAATACCGAATATCCTGTCATTTTTCAGAATTGCTCTTATACCCCTTTTTGTATGGCTGTACTGCTTTAAGCATAACTATCCAATGACCGCTCTTGTGCTGCTGCTCTCGGGTCTCACCGATACGGCTGACGGCTACATTGCAAGGCATTTCAATATGGTAAGTGACTTCGGAAAGGCTCTCGATCCGGTGGCCGATAAGCTTACACAGTTTGCTATGCTTGTGTGCCTTCTTACCCGCTTCAGGCTCATGCTTATACCCGTGGCACTAATTACAATAAAGGAAGTCTCCACCGGTATTCAGAGCCTTATTGTTATAAGAAAAACCGGCACAGTAATGGGTGCTGACTGGCACGGCAAGGTCACTACGTTTCTCCTGTATACCATGATGATAATTCATGTGCTCTGGTACAATATACCTTTTGTCTGGTCAACTGTTCTTATAGGTATCTGCTCCGGCATGATGCTTATTTCATTTGTAATGTATGTACTGCGCAATCTCAATGCACTGAAAGCTCATAAAGACGGTGTAAATGCTATAAAATAAATCCGTATTCTCAGCTCCGATAATGAAGCTCTGTATAAAAGAGGTAATTTATAATGCAAGAAGTAAAAAAGCCCCGTAAACCACTTGTTTTTTATTATGCAATGGTTCTCTTAATCCTTCTGCTGTTTAACTTTATCGCAATGCCTAATATTGCAAAGGGAAAGATAGTAGAAGTAGACTACGGTACGTTCATGGACATGACTGCCGAGAAAAACATAGGCAGGGTGGAGCTGTCCGGAAATCAGATTCTCTTTACTGATAAAGCTGAGGAGAACATCTACAAAACAGGCCCCATGTACGATCCTACACTGACTGAGAGACTCCATGATTCCGGAGCAGTCTTTGCAAGCGAAATAGTCGAGGAAAGCTCTCCGATTCTGATGTTCCTGCTTACATGGATTCTGCCTATCTTAATTTTCGCTTTTCTGGGTCATATTATGTCCAAGCAGCTTATGAAGGCGGCCGGCGGCTCAAATTCCATGATGTTTAACGCAGGGAAGAGCAACGCCAAAGTCTATGTCAAATCTTCCGACGGTATTAAATTCTCCGATATTGCAGGAGAAGACGAAGCCAAGGAAAATCTCACTGAGATAGTTGAATATCTGCATACTCCTGAAAAATATAGGGAAATCGGTGCTTCCATGCCTAAGGGCGTACTTTTGGTAGGCCCTCCGGGAACAGGTAAAACAATGCTTGCAAAAGCTGTCGCAGGTGAGGCAAATGTTCCTTTCTTCTCCATGTCCGGCTCGGAATTTGTAGAGATGTTCGTGGGCATGGGTGCATCCAAGGTGCGTGATCTGTTCAGGCAGGCTAAAGAAAAAGCTCCCTGTATAGTTTTTATTGATGAAATTGATGCAATCGGCAAAAAACGTGATAATCAGTATGCCTCAAATGACGAACGTGAGCAGACTTTGAATCAGCTTTTAACCGAAATGGACGGCTTTGAAGGCAATAACGGCGTAATTATTCTGGCAGCTACCAACCGTCCTGACTCCCTTGATCCCGCTCTTACCCGTCCCGGACGATTTGACCGCAGAGTTCCCGTGGAACTTCCCGACCTGAAGGGCAGAGAAGAAATACTGAAGGTCCATGCTAAAAAAATCCGTGTTGCCGATGATGTAGACTTCAATAAGGTTGCCCGTATGGCTGCCGGTGCCTCCGGTGCTGAGCTTGCAAACATTGTGAACGAAGCTGCCCTTCGTGCGGTAAGAAACGGCCGCAAATTTGCAAACCAGTCTGACCTTGAAGAAAGCATCGAAGTTGTTATTGCCGGCTACCAGCGCAAAAACGCTATACTTACCGATAAAGAAAAATGGGTTGTTGCCTATCACGAAACCGGTCATGCCCTTGTTGCCGCAATGCAGAGCCATTCAGCACCCGTACAGAAAATCACCATCGTACCCCGTACCTCCGGCGCTTTGGGCTACACAATGCAGATTGAGGATGGCAATCATTACCTTATGACCAAGGAAGAACTGGAAAACAAGATTGCTACCTTTACCGGCGGACGTGCCGCAGAGGAAGTAGTTTTCGGTTCGGTAACAACCGGTGCCTCCAACGATATTGAGCAGGCTACAAAGCTTGCACGAGCTATGCTTACCAGATACGGAATGAGCGAGGAATTTGATATGGTAGCCCTCGAAACTGTTTCTAATCAGTATCTGGGCGGCGACGCATCTCTTGTATGCTCTGCCGAAACCCAGACGCTTATTGATAAAAAGGTTGTTGCCATTGTTAAGCAGCAGCACGAAAAAGCTGTTAATATTCTTAAGGAAAACCGTGAAAAACTGGATGAGCTCTCCAAATTCCTTTATGAAAAGGAAACCATCAGCGGAGAAGAGTTTATGTCTATACTGAATCTGAACAGCAAAGAAGAATAATTTTCATTGCAGGGACTTCTCAACGGAGTCCCTGCTTCTTTTTGCTTACTTTATAAATTCCAGGGCGCAGATCGGTTTGCGGTCTCATTTTTTGAGTTCGGTTAGTAGACCGGTTATATTTAATTTGGAGAAAGTTAAATTTTAAGTTCTTGAAAATTTAACTTTTTAGTGCTAAAGTTTAATTTATAATGAAATTAAACCGCAGGAGGAACGAGCATTGGTTGATGCAGCAAAATATTTAAGCGGCTTTGAATTCTGGGAGCATTTAACCGACACTGATAAAGAAAAAATCAATTTAAACTCCAGTATAAAAAAATATCCCAAAGGCAGCCTGATTTTTGATTCAGGCAGCGAGTGTTTGGGATTTGTACATTTAATAAAAGGCAGTATAAGAACCTATATGATGTCCGATGAGGGCAGGGAAGTTACTCTGTACAGGCAGGGAAGCGGTGACTGCTGTGTTCTTGCAGCCTCATGTGTCATTAAGGAAATCAGCTTTGACTGTTACATTACTGCCGAGGAGGATACTGAGCTTTTAATCCTTAATCCTCCGGCTTCATCTTCGCTTAAAGCAGATAATGTGTATTTCCGCTGCTTTATCTATGAACTTGCGGCAAAACGCTTCTCAGAAGCTATGAAGACAATGGATAATCTTTTGTTCTTAAAGCTTGAAGGCAGACTCGCTTCGTTTCTGGTTGGTGAATATGAGCGCACCGGAATCAGTGAACTCCGTATGACTCATGAGCAGGTGGCCCAATACATAAACTCAGCCCGTGAAGTTGTAGCAAGGACTTTAAAGCGTTTCTCTCAGGACGGACTTGTGGAAATCAAGAGGGGAGTTATAAAGCTGCTTGATATTGAGGGTCTGAAGCAGTTCATTTAAGTATTTTATGAAATCAGAGCGTATGCGTCGGCATATTCTCTGATTTTTTTATTGTATTTTTGTATAATGTGACTTTGTCACAGAAAGACTATATAATAGCTGATATACTAGGCTCAGAAAGCGAGGTATAAAGACTTAATGCAGTACGCAATAACTTTTCTCGAAGGTATAATCTCATTTATTTCCCCCTGTATGCTTCCTATGCTGCCAATTTATATTTCTTATTTTGCAGGCGGCTCCGGCAGCAAGCACAGAGTATTATTGAGATCAATATGCTTCGTCTTAGGCTTTACAGCTACATTCAGCCTTCTTGGCCTTTTCGCCGGAACTCTCGGTTCTATGCTCACCCAGCATCAGACAACGGTAAACATTGTAACTGGTATTATTGTTGTAGTCTTCGGTCTGAGCTATCTTGATGTAATTAAGCTGCCATTCTTTAAAGGTATGCAGGGCGGAAGAAAAATAGAGAGTGCCTTTTCAGCTTTTATATTCGGTATGATCTACTCCATAAGCCTGACTCCCTGTGTCGGAGCATTTTTAGGTTCCGCACTTATGATGGCCTCCAGCTCTTCAACTGCTCTTACCGGATTTCTGCTCCTGATAACCTATTCTCTTGGACTCGGCATTCCTTTCATAATTTCCGCTGTGCTTATTGACAAGCTGAACAGTGCCTTCAATTTCATTAAGCAGCACTACAAGGTTATAAATCTTATCTGCGGAATTTTCCTTATAGTCGTTGGTCTTATGATGGCTTTCGGACTTCTCGGAAAGCTTCTGGCAATCTTTGCATGAGGTGAATAAATGAACAGAAAATTAGTTACTGTACTTCTTATCGTTGCTCTTATCGCTCTGTTAATCGTTGCATCTGTATGGTATAATAACTTAAAAGAGGAATATGACGGAGCTGCAAATCCCGGTATTTCTGCCGGCAGCACATCTTCCGAAGCAGCGCCCGATTTTACGGTATACGATAGCGAAGGCAACAGCGTAAATCTCTCTGATAAATTCGGAAAGCCCATCGTAATCAACTTCTGGGCAACCTGGTGCGGCCCCTGCAAGGTTGAGCTTCCTGCATTTGAGGCAATGTACGACAAGTACGGCGAAGATGTGGAATTTATGATGGTCAACATGACAAACGGACGTGAAACCGAAGACGGCGTCAAGGAATTTTTAAGCAGGCAGGGTCATGAATTCCCTGTATATTATGACAAGGATATGAGCGCTGCTGTCGTTTATAACCTCAGAACAATTCCCCGCAGCGTGTTTATCAATGCCGACGGCAGTATTAGCAATACACACATGGGTGTATTGTCCGAAGATGCTCTGGAAGCTTATATAGAAAATCTTATTAAATAAACAAAAATTAAAAGGAGATAATAAAATGTCTGAAATCATTATTACCGAACAGAACTTTGAAGAGGAAGTCCTTCATTCCGATATTCCTGTACTGGTTGACTTCTGGGCAACCTGGTGCGGCCCCTGCAAGATGCTCGCTCCCACCATCGCTCAGATTGCCGATGAGAAAGCCGGCGTTGTAAAGGTCGGTAAGGTCGATGTTGACCAGCAGCCTAAGCTCGCTGCCCAGTTCGGAATTTCCAGCATCCCCACCCTCATGGTCTTTAAAAACGGAAAGGTCACCGCTACTTCCGTAGGTGCCCGTCCCAAATCAATGATCGAGGGTATGCTCGAAAAGTAAGCTTAACGATATTAGCTTTATATTCTAAGCGGATGTTTAAATTATAAACTACCGAAATGGACTGTTGTCTGAACTTACAGGCAGCAGTCCTTTTTAATTTTGTGCAGATAAGCTTAAATTCTCGCTGAAGATTATACTCACCGGATTAAATATAAAAATCGGAGCGCATTTCCAGTAAAATGCACTCCGATTTCCTTGTTATCGCTTTAAAGTTTAAGAACTATTTCTTTGATTTAAAACTCCATCATCACTTTGAGCACCGGTTCCGGGCGTTCATGTGCCATTTTCATTGCTCCTTCAAATTCTTCAATAGGATAGCGCTGTGTAACTATTTTACTCAAATCCATCCGGCCGGACTCAGCTGCTTCGCAAACAAGCTCAAAATCTTCGTGGCGGTACATATTATACGCTTTGAACTCAAGCTCGTGCTGTTGGTGTTCACGATAGGGGAAGGCAAGTCCATTCAGCATAAGAGCGTGCTGAACAATAGTTCCCGCTCTGCGTGTAATATCACAAGCCTGAACAAGTGTAGGTTCATCACCAAATGCCAATATAGTTACATCAGCACCAACACCGTCGGTAAGCTCCATTACTCTGTCATGCAGATTCTCTCTTCTGGAATTTATAGTATATTCACAGCCCATTTCTCTTACTTTTTCCAGATTAAAGTCAGAAACATCAACCATAATTATCTTTTTAGGATTATAAAGCCGTGCGCAGAGATAGTCTCCCACTCCGATAGGACCTGTGCCGATTACAACTATATTAGTTTCGGATGTTATGTGTGTATTTCTTACTGCATACATACCATTTGCGACAGTTTCGATCAGAGATCCCTCTTCATAACTGAGCTTGTCGGGAAGATTAACCACTGTTCTTTCAGGAGTAACAATAAACTCACCAAGACCACCGCTCCACCCGCCGGAGCCGAGAACTTTTTTACTGGTGCAGACGTTATAAAGTCCGTGCTTACAATACCAGCATTCGCCGCATCCATAATGGGGTTCAACCACAACTCTGTCACCAACTTTAAATTTAGTGACATCTTTTCCTAGTTCAACTACCTCTCCGGCAACCTCATGACCGGAAACAAGCGGGGGAATTCGGAACGGGTGAACGCCTAAATATGCATGAACTTCAGAGCCGCATATTCCGCACGTATGCACCTTAATTTTAACATCATCAGCTTTTTCAAGCATAGGTTCAGGCAGATCATCTCGAAAATAAGCAACCTTTACCTCTGGAATATATCCACCTTTCATTTATATCACTCCTTATTATTTAGTTGCCAGTAAGCCGGGCAGGAAAGTTGAAATTGGCTCAATATATGTAACCAAAAGCAACGCAAGGACTGATGCCAGTATCAGCGGCATAACTGCCGAACATATCTGCTTAAGCTTGATATTGGCAATGCCGCATCCAACATACAGATTAACGCCTACCGGAGGAGTAACCAGACCAATAGCCATATTAAATACCATAATGCAGCCAAGGTGAATCAAATCTATGCCAAGTGTTCTTGCAACAGGCAGAAGTATAGGAAGAAGAATATACATTGCAGAGTTTGCATCAATAAAGCATCCCGCAATAAGAAGAATGACATTCAGGATAAGGAGGAAAACTATCTTGTTGCCTCCGCTGAGTGAAACAAGTGCTGCGCTGGCTTTACCTGCAATACCGGTGAGAGTAAGAACATATGCAAAAAGACTTGCCGTACCTACTATGAGCATAACAACCGCAGTAGCTGATACGCTGTCGATAAGCAGTTCCCAGATATCCTTGAAAGTAATAGTACGGTAAATTACCATACCTACAAAAATACCATATACAGCCGCAACAGCTGCAGCTTCAGTGGGAGTGAAAAATCCTCCGTATATTCCGCCAAGGATAATAACAGGCATCATAAGGCCCCAGAAAGCATCTTTAAATGCAGCCCATCGTTCTTTTGCACTGGCTTTGGGTATAAGTATCAGTGTTTTATTGCGATATACAATCATTGTAGCCACAATAAGAAATACACCCATGAGTATGCCGGGAATAATACCTGATGCAAACAGGGAGCCTATCGAAACACTGGCAATTGAGCCATAAATAACGAATGTAATGGAAGGCGGAATAATTATTCCGATAGCTCCTGCTGTGGAAACCAACGCCGCAGAATAGCTCTTATCATAGCCTACATTTGTCATCGCAGGAATGAGGATCAGACCAAGTGCTGCAACAGTTGCCGGACCACTGCCGGAGATTGCAGCAAAGAAGCAGGCAACAATAACCGTTACAAGAGCCATACCGGTACGTCTGTGTCCTACAATAGTACGGCAGAAATTTATAAGCTTCTCGGAAATGCCGGACCGCTCCATAATATTACCGCCAAGGATGAAAAAGGGGATTGCAAGAAGCACGAACTTACTTGTAGATGCGTAGAAATTTGCCGTAACTGCCGACACAGGAAGGGATTCCGACGCAAGAGTCGCAACACTTGATATGCCCAGTGCAATAGCAATAGGAACATTTGCAAACAGAAGCAGGAAGAAAACACCGAATAAAATTAAAGCCGTCATTTGTTTTTAGTCTCCTTTGCCTCTTTAATTTTAATTACAGCCAGCTGTATATAGCGAATGCAGAGAATTGTACCACCGATAGGCAGCCATATTCCAAACATCCATTCAGGCCAGGACATACCAACTGTTTTCAGCTCATTTACAAACTCATTCTGAACCATGAATATACCGAAATAGACAATCAATCCTGAGAAACCTGCTCCCAGCAAATCTCCTATAACAGCTACAACACACTGCGCTTTTTCAGGCAGCAGATCTGTAATAAGGCTTAAACCTAAGTGTGCACCACGCTTTGCCGCAGTTGCTGCACCTACAATGCTTAACACCATAAGTCCGCAGGTTGTTAGCTCCTCAACAAAAGGCATAGATGCAAGAAACAGCTTTCTGGCAACCACGTTTATAAATGTTAAGATAAGCATTATCAGCAGAATCGCAGCGCAAAAATGATCTTCAAATTCTTTTAATACTTTTTTCATCTGTAAACTCCTTGTGGAATTAAGCGTAAAGGGGGCAATGCGCCCCCTTTAATAAATTACGTACTAGCTTATTTTACGCCGAATGCGGTGCAGGCCTCTTCGCCGTAGATACCCTTATACTCATCAATAAGGTCTACAATAACTGCACGCCATTCTTCAACGTCTTCATCGGTAAAGTAGTAGAATTCGCAGCCGTTCTTGTCAATGCAGTCCTGAATCAGTGCTTCCTCATTTGCAACGATTTCCTTGTTAACCTCTTTGCAGCCGTCTTCTACACAGCTGCGGATAAGTGCCTGTGTGTCAGCGTTCAGAGCATCAAACTTTTTAGAGTTTGCCATAAAAGTAAATGCCTCATAGGTGTGACGGCTTACAGAGAAGTAATGCTGTACCTCCTGAATATTGTTGGAATAGCAGGTGGAAATAGAGTTATCGTGGCCATCAACAGTACCCTGCTGAAGAGCAGAGAAAACTTCGGACCAGCTCATTGCCTGAGGAGATGCACCATATGCTTCATAGAATGCCATGAAGAAGTCACCGCCGGGGATACGAATCTTCATACCTTCCAGATCGGAGGGCTTCTGGATTGCGTGATCGTTGGAGGTCATAAGCTTAAATCCATTGTGAACAGCGCCCAAATAAGTAAGGCCACGTTCACCAAGAATCTTATTCATGTATTCGCCGCCGGTGCCGAAGAATACATCTTCAGCTTCCTGATAGTCGGCAAACAGCCAGGGAAGAGTAGCTACCATTGCAGTATTATCAAGGCTGGAGATAATGCTGGTTGAGTGGCAGTCCATATCAACAGTTCCGTCAAGAAGAAGCTCAAGACCCTTCTGCATATTACCGGATGCAAGCTGGTCGTTATTAAAAACAGTGATATTTACTCTACCGCCGGAGCGTTCTCTAACAAGCTCTGCTATTCTGTTAGCAGCCTTGGTGTCGTTTGCAGTATCAGTACCATTGCAGCTTAATCTCAGCTCAACTTTATCGTACTTTGCAAACTCATCATTTTCAACTTCCGCATTGTCTGAACCGGAGTTTCCGCACGCAGCCATAGAAAGAACCATGGCAACAAGCATCAGGATTGTTACGAATTTTTTCATTGTTAATCTCCTTATATTATTTTTCTATTTTACACCGTCAGCAGATGCTCTTAGCCTGTGCAACGATGTTATCTACTGTTATTCCGTTTATTGCAAGCAGCCGCTCATAAGGTGCTGACATACCGAACTGATCCTGAATACCTATGCGCCGTACAACACCGCATCCTGCTTCTGCGACTCTCTCGCAGACTGCGCTGCCAAGTCCGTTTATAATGTTGTGGTCCTCGACGGTAACAATTTTACCGATTTCTCTTATGCAGGCATCAACTGCCTCATTATCCAGAGGCTTAATAGTATGCATATCAAGAATTCTTGCGCTAATGCCTTCACCGGCAAGAACCTCGGCTGCGGAAATTGCCAGACGAACAGTATCTCCGTTTGCAATGATTGCTACATCTTTGCCGTCACGCAGTTGTATTGCCTTGCCGATTTCGAATTCCTGACTCTCGTCATATATTACAGGCACTGCATCTCTGGTAAATCTCAGGAACATCGGGCCATAAGTCTCTGCGGCTGCCTTACAAAGCTTTCTCGCAGACACATAGTCAGCAGGCATAATAACACTCATGTTCGGGATAGTGCGCAGAACGCCCATATCTTCAATGGCCTGATGGCTTGCACCGTCGTTTGCAGGCGTTACGCCGCCGTGAGAGCACGCAAACTTTACATTGAGGTTGGGGTAGCAGATTTCCTGCCTTATCTGTTCGCACATACGGAGTGAGCCGAACACTGCATAAGTTACAACGAAAGGAATTTTCCCTGTGGTTGCAAGTCCAGCTGCAACACCTGCTGCATTCTGTTCGGCAATACCGACGTTTATATGCTGCTCGGGCAGGGTAGAGGAGAACTTCTTAGTTTTGCAGGACTTACCGATATCTACATCAAGAACAACAATATCTTTATTATTTCTGCCAAGCTCAACTATTTCGTCACCAAAACCGTCACGAGTCGGTATAAGTTTTCCTTTTTCCATTTTTAAAATCTCCCTTCCAGCTGAGCCATAGCATTGGCATACTGCTCATCATTAGGGGCTGCGCCATGCCAATCGAGACTGTTTTCCATAAAGTCCACGCCTTTTCCTTTTATGGTTTTGGCATTGATAAATTTAGGCTTTCCGTTCTTTGCATTGCGAATCTTCTCGAAAGTTTCCAGTATCTCTGCCATATTGTGTCCGTCAATGTCGTATGTATCAAAGCCGAATGCTGCTGCTTTTTTCGACATATCAAGAGGAGGCATAATACTGCTGCACGGTCCGTCCAGCTGGAGGCCATTATTGTCGAGGATAAGAGTGAAGTTATCAAGCTGATATTTATAGGCTGTCATCATAGCTTCCCAAATAATACCCTCATTCATTTCTCCGTCACCGGCTATGGTAAATACACGGAAATCTTTATTTGAAAGCTTCGCACCCAAAGCCATACCCACAGCACAGGAAACACCTTGTCCTAAAGAGCCGGTTGAAATATCTATGCCGGGGCATTTTTTCATATCGGGATGTCCCTGAAGAATAGAACCTTCTTTTCTCAGCGTATGCAGATGCTCTTCAGCAAAGTATCCGAGTCGGCCGAGTGCAGCATACTGAATGGGGCATACATGACCTTTCGACATAACGAAACGATCTCTATCCTCCCATTTCGGGTCTTCGGGGCGAATGTTTAATTCAGAGAAATAAAGGGCTGTCACAAGTTCTGCTGAAGAGAATGCACCGCCCGGATGGCCAGACTGCGCTTCATAAATCATGGTCAAAGCAATCTTTCTAAGCTCGTACGCAGTTTTTTCGAGAGTCAAAAGCTTTTCGTCTTCCAATGGAATCCCTCCTGTTAAGTATTAGTTTCGTGTTTTCATCCATTGTTCTAATGTGCAATGTTGAACAATGAACATTATTAAGTGATTCCAATGATAGCCTCTCACACACCTCATGTCAATTCATATTTATCAACTTGCACAATTTTTGTTGAAGACTTACATTTCAAATGACGATTTCCAGTAATAATAACTAAATTCAAGTGCGTCCTCTAAATTGCTGCCCGGTTTTCGTTCCAGTGCATCAAGATGTTTTCTATGAGCCTTAACTAAATACTCACGGTCATTTTCTCTGTAAATTCTCTGAACAGTTCGTAATCTTGATTCACTGGTAAGATTGAGGAGAAACTCGTTAAGCATAGCGATCATTGAATTATGGGTCGCTTCTGCCATCTGGCTGTGAAGTTCCATGTCCTTGTCAACTACCTTTTGGCAGTCATAGTTTTCCTCCATTATTGCCTCTACCAGACCGTCGTACTTCTGCTCCAGCTTTTCCATATCGTCATCACTTAAGCCATTATGTACAATAAGCTGCGATACTCCGAAGTCTATAACCTGCCTCAGCGCTACTACATCCTTCGTCGCACCTTCATTTTGCAGAAGGATCGAATAGAGCATAGGGTTAAGCATTTGCGGGTTGAACTGGTCGCATACAAATGTCCCCTCAGGCCGCCTTACCTCAATTACCCCGTATGCCCGCAAGGTCTGCAATGCGGAACGCAGAGAATTCCTGCTGACATCAAACATCTCTATAAGTTCCATCTCAGTAGGAAGCTGCTCTCCGGGTTTTAAATCACCGACCATAATGGCATCCGTTATTTTGTTTATAACCTGCTGTACAACCGACTCTTTTTTAACAGGACCGCCCATGAAGTTTTTACCTATCATTGGTGTATTCTCCATTCTTATTACATTATTTTGAGCTATATTAAGTATACATTATTTCCTTAGTATTAACCAGTAAATTTTACTATTTTGCCGATAATTATAATTTTCTTTCTCTTTCGATTAACCTCATACCAGATCCCCGCAAGCTGCAACATATAGCATCAACACATCCCTTGGGCTTGTAAGTTTATATCCGGTCTGTTTTTTTATCTGTTCAATCCTGTAATAAATTGTATTTTTGTGTACGAAAAAATGCTCTGCAACCTTTTCAATATTTCCGTCATACTCAAAATACGCTTTCAGCGTTTCAAGGAATAGTTTACTGTTTTCCTTTGAGCAGGAAGCAAATATCTGCTCCCTGAAATTCTTTTTTATTTCCGGGGCTATTGACTGCAAAATCATTTCAGGTGAACACTCATTGTACATTGCAATTTTTTTGCTGCTGAGCTTGAATGCTACCGCACAGGCTGCCTTGGCCTCAGAGTATATTTTTCTGAT
>JAHHRR010000022.1 GCA_020025655.1 Oscillospiraceae bacterium | reverse complement strand
CCGTAGGAAAAGCTGAGATTTTTTATTTCAATTCTATCCATTTGCTCCTCCCCACTTTCCCGCAGCAGCCTCCATAAGCCCTGCAAAGGCTTTTTCGATAATAACCGAGAGGATAACAATTACCGCCGTCCATGCAAAAAGATCAGTTGTCTCCAGATACACCTTTGCATCATACAGCATACTCCCTATCGTATTTTTAGGAATAGCTATTACCTCACCTGCTATACCCGACTTCCATGCAAAGCCCATAGCTACCCTGCTTACCGACAGCAGGTGCGGCATGACTGCCGGTACATATACAGCCTTCACCTTCTGCACGGGGCTGAGCCTGAATGTGGAAGCCGCCTCAAGTAGCTGAGGATCTGCACTCTTTATACCCTGATGAACACTGCTCCACACCATAGGCAGCACCATGAGAAAGGATATGAATGTACTAAGTCTTTTTCCGCTTATCCAGATGAGAGCAAGTATTACAAACGACGCAACCGGCGTCGCCTTTATAATACTCATGGGAAATTGAAAAATTCTGTACATCAGCTTCCACCTTGCCGTTATAACTGCAAGAATTGTACCTGCCGCAAGGCCGAGCAGGAAGCCCGCCATTATTCTTATAAACGAATTACCGATTATATTCCAGAAAGCCTGAGTTTTTACAAGCTGTATAATCCTTATAAATACTGAAGCGGGAGAGGCCAGAAGCAGGTCTCTCCCTATTGCGTAATAGCTGAGCTGCCATACAGCGAGCCAGAACAACGCTGCTGCAAGGCTGCCGACGGCTTTTCTTACGCGCTTCTTATTTTGCATTGTAATAGAAGTCCTCAGCGGGCATCTTACCGCCTACTGCTGCCGGATTTGCATCATAGAGTATCTGCAGGAAAGCAGAAGCCATAGTCTGCATCTCTTCGCCGGCTTTAAATACTATTGCGCACTGGGGAATTGCCTTGACAGCAACAGGCTCTGCGGGAATTACGCCGTATTCAACAGCAAGCTTTGCAGCCTCAGGGAGAGTTTCCTCTGAGTTTGTATAGTTAACGGATTCCTCGTAGGCTGCCATAAATCTTTCAACAGCCTCAGGATTTTCTTCTGCGAATTTCTTCTGAACTATAACACAGCCGGTTGTAATTGCAGATTCCTCACCAAGCTTATCCCACTCATCATTGAAGCTGAGTGCAACTCTTGCATCGGGATTCTTTGCAAGTACGGCAGTAACAAAGGGCTGAGGCAGAACAGCGACACCGCCGTTTTCGGACAGGATTGCAGCAGCTTCTGCAGCCTCAGACTTGTACTCAACGGTAAGGTCAGCTGCGGGGTCAAGGCCGTTTGCAGTAAGCAGATAATTGAAAATGTACTCAGGGGTTGCGCCCTTACCTACGGAATAAACGGTCTTGCCTTTAAGGTCGGCAACGGAATTTATCTCGTTTCCGGTTTCAACGCAGTACAGAACGCCCAGAGTATTTACAGCCAGCATCTGAACTGCACCTTCGGTCTTATTGTAAAGCACGGAAGCTACATTTGCAGGCACAGCGGCAATATCAAATTCACCTTTAATAATGTTGCCCAGAATCTCGTCGGGAGAGCCTGCAAGAGTGAACTCATAGTTGTCGGGAGTCTCACCGGTCTCGGCAAGCTTCATAAGATGAAGAGCGCCCAGTGCGGTGGGGCCGTTCAGTACAGCTATTTTAACGTCTGCCTTTTCGGCAGCTTCTTCCGGCTCTGCTGCTTCCTCTTCGGGAACAGATTCGGTTTCCTGAGGAGCTTCTTCAACAGGCTCCTGCGTGGGAGCAGGTGCTTCCTCTTTAGGTGCACCGCAGGCTGCAAGGGCAAAAACCATTGCAAGCGCAAGAATCATTGCTAAAAACTTTTTCATTTTAATCCTCCTGATTTTTATAAGCAAATTTTAATTTTTGAACCGTTTTTTATTATTTTCCCCTCATCCTCAAGCTTTGCAAGCGCCCTGTACAGGCTGGCACGGCTGACATTCAGTTTTCTTGCCAGCTCCGCATAGCCCTCTTTAATTACAAGCTGATTATCCGTCTGTCTGTTATTGCAAAGCCAGCCCCACAGCGCATCTTCTGCACTGCGGCTTGTAAAGCTGTCTATCTTTCTATTCAGAAAGCGGATTCTTCCTGAGAGGAATTTTATATATTCCAGTGCCATATCGGGAAATCGGACGAAATAGTCCTGCAATTCTTCGTCGGTGATAAATACGATGGCGCATTTTTTCTCCGCCCTGATTGTTGTCACGTACTCATCGCCGTCAGAAAACACTGCCGCAGCACCAAAAAGGCTTCCCGGCGTAAGACGGTTTAAGACTGCGTTTTCCTTATAAACCGTCGCCTCTCCCTCGAGGATAATTCCCAGTGATTTTTCAAACTCCTGCTTTGTATAAATGCTCTGGCCTTTTTTAAAGTTTTGAACTTCAAGCTCCGAAAATACCATTTCCTGAATTTGAGCAGGCAAATTCTCGAACAGAAAGCATTTTTCAAGTATTTCTTTATATGATTTTGTCATTTCCTTTTTATACCTGTCTCATTTGATACACTTGCAGCGACTATATTATACATTTATCCTGCCTATGTCAAGATAAATTCTCAACATTTTATTTTTATTCTATACGGATAACAGGAGGTAATATCTTATAAAATCCGTCCGGAAAACAATTTCGGGGTTGTCCGCCATTTCATATGTCCTGTTGTTTGTTCATATACATTGAGCAAGAGAGAATAGGGAGTGGTTTATGTGCGTACAAATATTGAGCAGCGTGCCTGTGATCTGGCTGTATATGTAATCAACAATAAGGCAACCGTCCGTTCTGCGGCTTCGCAGTTCGGCATTTCAAAATCCACGGTACATAAGGATCTTACCGAACGGCTGCCGAGAATAAATCCTGCATTATATAAGCAGGTCAGACACCTTCTTGACATAAACAAGGCTGAGCGGCACATCCGGGGAGGTCTTGCCACAAGAAGGAAATATAAAGGTGCATAAAAAAACAGAGCATGGTATAAACCATGCTCTGAATTTAATTATTTACTTCATCTGTGCCTGTGCATCTGCAAAACCGGCATTGAAAGCAGCCTTGTTGCCTTCGAGGAACTTGGCTTTTCTCTCGCCGAGCTCGATACGGATAGCTTCAAACATCTTATCGTTATCAACGATAGGCATATGAGCCATCAGAGCACCGAGGATTGCAACGTTTGCACCCTTGGGGTTGCCGACTTCCATTGCCAGCTTGTTGGTATCGCAGTAAACAACAGTGATATCATCGCGCTCAACCTTGCGGTCGATAATGGAGCTGTTAACAACCAGAACACCACCGGGCTTAACGGAGTTCTCGAACTTGAGCAGAGAAGGCAGGTTCATAGCAACGATTGCATCTGCGCTCTGTACCATAGGAGAACCAACCTCAACGTCACTTACGATAACGGAGCAGTTAGCAGTACCGCCACGCATCTCAGGGCCGTAGGAAGGAAGCCAGGAAACGTGCTTGCCGTCCAGCATGCAGGCCATAGCCAGGAACTTACCTATAAGAAGCATACCCTGACCGCCGAAACCAGCGAAAATAAACTGTTTTTTCATTACTTTTCAGCCCCCTTGTCTTTATGTACACCCAGAGGATAGTAGGGGATCATGTTCTCTTCGAGCCACTTCATAGCTTCAACAGGGTTAAGACCCCAGTTGGTAGGACAGGTAGAGAGAACTTCGATCATGCAGAAGCCCTTACCTTCCTGCTGGTACTTGAATGCCTTCTTAATAGCAGCTTTGGTCTTAATAATGTTAGCATTGTTGTTAACAGCGCAGCGCTCGATGTAGTAGGAACCGGGAACCTGTGCCAGCATCTCAGACATTCTGATAGGAGCACCGCACCAGTCCTCATTACGTCCGTAAGGAGAAGTGGTGGTCTTCTGGCCGACCAGAGTGGTAGGAGCCATCTGACCGCCGGTCATACCGTAAATAGCATTGTTAACAAAGATGGTGACGATCTTCTCACCACGGTGAGCAGCGTGAACGATCTCAGCAGTACCGATAGATGCAAGGTCACCATCGCCCTGGTAGGTAAATACCATGGAGTTGGGCTTTGCACGCTTAACACCGGTTGCAACAGCAGGAGCACGGCCGTGAGCAGCCTCCAGCATATCGCAGTTGAAGTAATCGAAAGCGAAAACGGAGCAGCCGACAGGTGCAACACCGACTACATCGCCGTCCAGATTCATTTCATCTATTACCTCTGCTACCAGACGATGGATAATACCATGGTTGCAGCCGGGGCAGTAGTGGAAAGGCTTATCAGTTAAAAGCTTAGTCTTTTCAAATACAACAGACATTTATTTACCCTCCTTCATTTCGAGGATTTTGTTCTTAATCTCGTCGGTAGTGGGGAACTGAGAACCGCAGTAACCGAAGAACTCAACAGGCTTAATGCCGTTGATAGCGAGCTTAACATCCTCGAGCATCTGGCCTTCGTTGACTTCAACGTCCAGAATACCCTTTACACGCTCAGGCTTAACAGTCTCAAGCAGTGCGTCGTAGGGATAGGGCCAAACAGCGATGGGGCGGAACAGGCCGACTTTGTAGCCTTCTTCACGCAGCTCATCGACAGCAGTTCTTGCAATACGTGCAACAGTACCGAAAGCGGTGATAACGAACTCTGCGTCATCGCACATATAGGTTTCCCACATCTGCTCGTTCTTCTTTGCCTCGGCATAAACAGCCTGCAGGCGATCGTTATGTACAGCCAGATCTTCGGTATCAATGTAAAGGGAGTTGATGACAGCTCTCTTTGCAGGATCGTCACCGGGCTTCCAGCCGGTGCAGGCCCAGGGCTTCTTCTCGGGGTCAACCTTGTAGTCAACCATCTCGGGCATCTCAACAGGCTCCATCATCTGAGCGATGATACCATCAGCCAGGAAGAGAACGGGCATACGATACTTTTCTGCCTTATCGAAAGCAAACATCATAATATCAATAGCTTCCTGAACGGAAGAGGGTGCGTAGGTAAGCAGGTGGTAGTCACCGTTACCGCCGCCCTTAACGCCCTGGAAGTAGTCGCCCTGAGAAGCCTGAATGTTACCCAGACCGGGGCCGCCACGCATTACGTTAAGAATAACGCAGGGCAGCTGTGCACCTGCACAGTAGGAAATACCTTCCTGCTTCAGGCTGACGCCGGGGCTGGAAGAAGAAGTGATAACACGTGCGCCGGTTGCGGCTGCACCGTATACCATATTGATTGCTGCTACTTCGCTCTCGGCCTGCAGGAAGCATCCGTCGACCTCGGGCATACGTGCAGACATATATTCAGGAATCTCTGTCTGCGGGGTTATAGGATAGCCGAAGAAGAAACGAGCGCCGGCACGAATTGCGGCCTCTGCGATAGCTTCGCTACCCTTCATAAGAGTCAATGCCATTTTTTGTTCCTCCTTAAAGCTTTTCTATACGGATAGCAACATCCGGGCAGGTACGTGCGCAGGATGCGCAGCCTATACAAGCGTCGGGGTCTGCTACCTCTGCGGGGTGGTAGCCCTTTGCATTGAGCTTGGTCTTGGAAAGGGCGAGTACGTTCTTAGGACATGCTCTGACACACAGACCACAGCCCTTACAAACAATCTCATTGATTGTCACCTTTACCATGATTTTACCTCTTTTCTAAAATTTTTTTGACTTCTTAAAATATATAATTCCGCGCTTATGCGGGGAAAAACGAATTAGTGGGCGCCGCCCTGCATGGGATGCTGAATATCTTTAAGGCTGTCAATCCAGCTTGCCCAGTCACGCTTCATATAGGTATCTATATAAAGGGGCTCTCCAACATATTTGGGATCATGGTTTTCAGCAAGGAAAATATCAAGCATTTCCTTTTTGCCGGAAGTATAAAGTACAGGAACTCCTGTCTTTTCGGAAACCTCTTTTATGATTTCATAGCCGTCTCTCAGTTCCTCGGGAGAAGTCATTTCGGCAAGGTTTGTATTATTTATCATTCCGCTGATTTTAAGGCGGGAATGAACCTGCATCTCTTCCTGAAGTCTGATAATCTTTTCAACAGTACCTGCAAGAGGACGGCGGATATTGACGACGTTCAGAACCTCGAGCTGTTCAGGCTCAAGCTCCATAAAGTCCTGATGATAACGGCCCAGTGCAGTAGCACCGACGGCATCGCCGCCGACGTCAAACACAACGGTATCCCAGTCCATATCAAAAGCGGAGTGAACCTCGGCCGGTACAGACAGTGATTCAATACCGGAGCAGGCATAGTTAGGAGAAATAAGGCGGATTTCCTTCATCTTAGTCATCTTACCGCGTTCGGTAAGTCTGAAGTAAGTATTTACCATATCAAGGTCGATAAGCTCAGTACGGCCGGTCTCAGCTGCTTTAAATGCAAAGTTGAGTGCAAGCTCAGTTTTGCCGCTGCCGTAGTTGCCGATTAGAACATAAATTTTTTTCATACTGCTCAGCCTCGCTACTCAAATTATTACAGCTATCATTGTAACATTTATACTTTTTTACGTCAATAAACAAAGTGCTGATATTGGGCAAACAATAAGTTGCAAATTGACGAATTTTTTGTGATTATGCATCTACATTAAGCTAGATTTTAATTTCTGTCGAAATTTTGCATTTGATTTAGTTATTTTTCGTGTGTCAGTCTCACTGACATCCGGCTATCTGCACATAACTTTTTGTTATTGTTTTAACCTTTTCAGGCTCTCGGACTTTTACCGGAAAATAAAAAAAGACCCGAACAAAAATGTTCAGGTCTGGTGGAGAATGACGGACTCGAACCGTCGACCTTCCGCGTGTGAGGCGGACGCTCTAACCAGCTGAGCTAACCCTCCAAAGCTTATTTATAATAGCACACACAGGGTATAAATTCAAGACTATTTTTCGCTCCCACCGATAATAATAAAGACCGGAGGCTGTTTTTAAAAATTTTTTTAAAAAAGTTGAAATTTAGTGTTGACAAAGTGCGCATCCTCTGGTAGAATTCGTATTGCTGTTTGAGCAGTATTTGGCGGCATAGCTCAGTTGGCTAGAGCATGCGGTTCATACCCGCAGTGTCCCCGGTTCGAATCCAGGTGCCGCTACCAAATAAAGGCGCAGCAAAATCTGCGCCTTTCAAATGGCCCGTTGGTCAAGTGGTTAAGACACCGCCCTTTCACGGCGGTAACATGGGTTCAAGTCCCGTACGGGTCACCAAAAGCGACAACTTCTTTGAAGTTGTCGCTTTTTCTTTTATATTATGATTTTTTAGGCTAAGCTATGCGTCTCTTTTTCTATTCAAGAGTATAATACATGATATTTTGCTTATAAATCAAATATTACATTGTTTTGTTATAGTAATTCTGTTATACTTAGCTCGTATGTTAATATTTGCCTGTTATGGATTTAATTTCCATTTTTCTGTCGATAATTCAAGGCAGTTTCAGGCATTACACTTTTGTACATTATTAAATACCTTTGCCGGTATTATGAAGGTGGTATTATATGGAAAAATCAGAAAAAGCCAAAGGAGTCGTGCTGCGCAAAACAGGAAAATACATATTACGGGGTCTGGGTGTTTTATTTCTTACCCTGTTTTTAATTGTCCTTTTCCTATATTTTGCAATGTTTATGATCTGCAAGGGTCCCTCAGAAGCTGCAAGAAACCTTTTTGTTCTTTCGGTAAGAGAAACAAGTGCAGTAGGTTTTCTTGCTGATATGTTCTTATCAGAAGAAGAAATCGCAGCTATCGAGGCTCGTCCCGCAGAGGACATTCAGGGTACAGATACCTCTCTTATCGAGTTTAACCAGCCCTCTGCAAATGGTGACGGCCCGGTAACCGATCAGTGGGGCTATACCGACGACGACAACGACGGTATTATTATCGTCCCTGTTGCCGGTGAAAGCTATGTAGGAAAAATGATGATTGTGCTTGACCCCTCCAGAGTTGTTCTCGGCTGTGTTCCCGGCGCACTGGGCGGCAGAGGCTACACTGTTGAGGAATTTGCAATCATGAACGATGCAGTAGCCGCAATAAACGGCGGCGGCTTTGCCGACCCCAACGGTCAGGGCAACGGAAGTATGCCCAACAGCGCAGTTGTTGTCGACGGCAAAACATATTGCGGCGATATCGGTGTAGGTCCCGGTTTTGTAGGTATAGACAGTGATTATATTCTGCACGTGGGATTTACCTCCACAAGTCAGATTGAAGAATGGGATATTCAGCAGGGCACAGGATACGGACCTGTTCTTGTATCTAACGGTGAAGCTTTAGACCCAGATTCTCTTGTCAGCGGCCTTAACCCCCGCACCGCAATCGGTCAGCGTTCTGACGGCGCAATTCTGCTTCTTGTTATAGAAGGCAGACAGGCTACAAGCCTCGGCGCAACATTTCAGGATGAGGCAGATGTAATGCTTGAATTCGGAGCTGTCAATGCCTGCAATCTGGACGGCGGTTCCTCCAGTCTCATGTGGTATAACGGAGAATACATAAATAACTGTGCCTCTGTAATAGGCATAAGAGACATTCCCACAAGCTTTGTAGTATTAAAGGAGGGAGTAAGAAGAAATGGCTAAAAGAAGCACAAAAACCAGCAAGGCTGAGCTTACAGGCAGCGCAGATGCAGTCTCCTGCTCTGAGCAGACTGCGGTCAGGAAAAAATGCTCTGCTTTTACAAAGGGCCTGCTCATCTATTCCGCTGCCCTCATCATAATCGCACTTGTGGCACTACTTATACTTTACGGCTTCCTTAACGCCTATGAGCATTCTCGTCCTTTAACCTGTATAAAGGACTATCTGGCTGAGATTCAGTCTGAGGGTCTTAATGAAAGCTGCCTTGCCGCTCTTGATATTCTGGACGAAAATCTCCAGACCCGTGAAGAAAGCAAGGATTATATAATGCAGATTCTGCCTGATATCAAATACGGCAAATCCAGCAAGCTCAGTACCCCTGAGAGTCCCGCCTACATACTCACCTACAATGATGAAGTTTTAGGCACTGTATATCTCAGCGCACTTGACAAGCATCCCTTTGGTTTAACCTTCTGGAAGGTTGAACATGATGAATTTGACTTTTCTGATCTGGCAAATTCTCATACTCTGGTCCTGCCAGATGATTACTCAGTATTTGTTAACGGTCACGAGCTTGACAGTCAGTACATCGTTGAGGATGCCATCGAGTATGATACTCTCTCAAACTTCTATGCGTACTACGATAATCTTCCCAGACTTACAAAATACGAAAGCGGTAAATATATAGGCGAGGAAAACCTCAGAGTTTTAGACGCTGACGGAAATGAAGTCAACACCGATGAATTATCCGAAGCAGACTTCCTCAGCAACTGCTCAGAGGAAACCGTGGCCGATATAAAGGAATTCACTGATGAATTTGTCCGCCGCTATGTAACCTATGCTGCAAACCTTAACGGTTCCTGGTTTGCAAACTACAACAATGCTCGTTATTTGACTGTTCCCGGCAGCCAGCTGGAAAACCGTTTGCAGCAGGCAATGGGCAGCTTCGGCTACTCCACAATATATTCCTGTGATATTCTTTCAAATGAAATTAACATCTGTGCAAAATTCGATGATGTTTATATAGTAGATATAACCTACATCACCGAAACTCTTGCCAGAGCAAATCCTGTTCAGGAAGAGAACAACATAAGGCTTGCTGTGGTTCCCTATGGTGAAACCTATCTTGCCGAGGCAATGTTCAACTACTGATAACGGTAAACTGAAAGGAGCAACATGAAAAAGAAACTTTATTATTCAATTCTGGTTTTGGCTCTTATGCTTTTGCTTTGCGCCTGCGGAGAGCCTGCACCGGCCCCCACGCCTGAGCCTACCCCCGCTCCTGTTGAATACACTATTACGGATGAAACAGCAGAAGAAATTCTCGCTCTTGCTGATATTCCCAGCTTAAAGCACATTGACGGCACAGCAAGCAAGGAATATGCCGCCATGCTTGAGCTGTACAACAAGAGACCTGACTGCGAGGTAAGCTGGAACTACGAGTTTGAGGGCAAAGTATATCCCAATACTGCCGAGCAGCTCAAGGCAACTCAGCTTGAAGGTCTGGAGGATGCAATTCGCTATCTGCCCAAGCTCAACTATATTGATGTTATCGACACCGAGGCAACCATTGAAGATCTGGACAGATATTATGAGATAAATCCCGACGCATTTTATTACTGGGAATTTATTCACGACGGCTGGAGAATCCGCACTGATATTCAGTGCTATTCATCCCTGCGTGACATAAACTATCACCGTTTCACCGATGAAGAGTTTTACCCGATGTTTAAGTATTGCAAGCACCTGAAGGCACTTGATATCGGTCATAATAATGTAACCGACCTCACTCTTATAGGTCAGCTTAAAGAGCTTGAAGTCCTTATTATTGCCGATAACCCCAACCTTGTGGATGCAAGTCCTCTTGCAAATCTTGAAAACCTTGTATATCTCGAGTTCTTCATGAACCACAACGTCGAGGATTATTCCTTCCTTAACAGCCTCACCAAGCTTCAGGACCTGAACCTCTGCTATTGCGATCACCTTACTGAGCTTGACTTCCTTGAAAATATGCCCGATATGCGTTTTCTTATGGTCAAGTATTCCGGTGTAAGCTCTGAGGAATTTCTTGAATGGCAGGAAAAAATGCCTGATGCCTATATGGTGTTCTATGACGGCAATATTCACTCCTGTGACAGCGGCTGGCGTTCAACAGAAAGAAATGCTGCAATCCGCAGAAACTTTGCTTTCTGGCCTAATCTGACTGATTACAGAACTTACAGTGATACCGATATAAACTACAATAAGCTCAACTATCCCAACTACTGATTAAAGTAAAAACGGCAGACAGAGAAAACTCTGTCTGCCGTTTATTTTTTCAGCCTGATTCGTGCAGGTTTTTTAAATGTTATGCAGGCAGGTAATCCAGCGGATTTACGCTCTTGCCGTTGACCTGAATTGCAAAGTGCAGATGGCTGCTCTGACTGCTTTCACAGATAGCGCTTGTACCCACTGAGCCAACGGGATCACCTGCATTTACAGTCTGTCCGACTGTAACAGCTGCCGGCTCTTCGAGGTTTGCATATACGCTCACAACGCCGTCGCCATGGTCAATCTTTACAGTCATACCGTAAAGGCCGTCCTTCTCGGCGCTTATTACCGTACCCGCTCTGACTGCCTCAACAGGGCAGCCCAGAGTTGAAAGAATGTCTATTCCTTCATGGCTGCGCCAGTCCTGCATGGTGTTGTCAAATCTGAGCTTGTCCCCGTCATGGCTTCTTTCAAGCTGACCGGTAACAGGCCAGATATAGGTGGGTGCTGCGGGGGCTGCGGCTTCCTCAAAGGTTTCCGCAGTCTCACCTGCCGGCTCCTCTGCTGTCACATCTTCGGCAGGCTCAGCCTCGGGCTCTGCAATACCCTCTGTTTTAATCTCGGGAGCTTCCTCTATAATAAGCTCATCTTCCTTGATAACAGGCTGAAGCTGTTCTGTTTCAGGAGGCAGAATTACTGTCTCCACAGTGCTGTTAAAGCCTGCCTGCTTTGTGTCTGTCTCTTTAATCATAGTCTCATTTCCTGCCATCAGCATCCATGCGGAAACGCCGATAACTGAGGCGCACAGGAAAAGGACTATGTAAAAGCCCTTTCCTGTGAAAAATCTTTCCAGCCTGCTGCCGGAATCGAATCTACTCATGCTCTAACCTCCGTTTGCATTTTTAGGTTTGCATTCCTATTCTTGCCATAGAGTACAGTAAATATACTCATAAAAGCAAAATCTGTTTTTTCCCTGTGTTTTCAAATACTCTTCAGCAGCTTCCGCATTATATTCTTTAAATTTTTTCTGCGGGATTCGATATACTGCTTGACACGATATACTATTCATTGTATAGTATATCGCATAAGGAGGTGTGCATATGAACGCTCAGCTCAAAAAGGGGCTTTTGGATGTGTGTGTTCTATCCGTTTTAAATCGGGGAGAATCCTACGGCTACAAAATGCTCAAAGACCTAAGCGGATATGTCGACATATCAGAATCCACGCTGTACCCGATTCTGCGCCGTCTGGAAATTAACGGCTGCGTAACCGTTCACTCCGTGGAGCATGAAGGCAGACTGCGTAAAATGTACAGTATCACCGGTGCAGGAAAAAACCAGATTCTTGAATTTCTGCAGGACTGGAATGAAGTAGAATTGATTTACAGCTATATCAAGGAGGGTATAGACAGTGACTAAAGATATGTTTTTGCGGGAATTGGCTGCAAGGCTTCGTCAGCTCCCGCCTGATGAAATAAAGCGGCAGCAGGCATATTATGCAGAGCTGCTGGATGACATGATAGAGGACGGCATAAGCGAAGAGTCCGCTGTTGAACGTCTCGGAGATATCTCTGATATAGTTGATGAAATACTCAAAGATATCCCCATTCAGACTCTTGTAAAAAGCAGAGTAAAGCCCAAAAACGGCTGGACTGCGGCTGCAATCGCAGTTGCAATACTTGGTGCGCCGCTCTGGATTCCTCTGGTGCTGGCCACTATAATCGTCGCAGGTGCCATATGCCTTTCAATCTGCGCCGTTATAATATCTTTATTTGTGGTTGTTCTGGCATTCGGCTTTGCAGGTCTGCTGACCATTTTCCACGGCTTCGGGCTGTTTACTTTCGGTGCAGGATATGCAATATTTGCCATTGGCACAGGTTTGGTACTGCTTGGCCTTGTATTTCTTGCCGTCCTTGCTGCTGAATACGCCGCTATCGGGCTGTTTCACGGAACCCGCTGGCTGTTCCGTACAGTTAAAAGAAAGCTGTTTGTTAAGGAGGTCTGACTAATGAAAAAGAGTTCTAAAATTCTGCTTATCATGGCTGCAATATTTATCGCCATAGGAACACTTCTGGCCTTAATCGGAATTGCCTGCGGAGTAAAGCCGATAAACGCAATTAAAAACGGTCTGCTGGATGTAAGCTATTCTGTCGAAAGAACTAACGAGTTTTCTCCCGACGGACGATATGTTATTCCCGCCGGCGGTATAAGTGAAATCAAGCTTGACTGGACTTCCGGCGATATAAAAGTTGAGGTATACGAAGGTCAGGACATTATTCTGGAGGAAAGCTCTGTCTTTGACCTGAGCAATGATAACTATTTAAGCTATAAAGTCTCCGGAGGAGTTCTGGATATAAGCGACTACCCCGAAAGATACGGTATGATTTTCTCTGATGATATACGCAGAAGCAAGGATCTTGTAATTCGTCTGCCGGAGACTCTCACTCTCCGCAGCTTCGATTTTTCATCTGTCAGCTCAGATTTTTATGCTGAGAATTTAATCGCAGATGAGCTTGGAGTTGACATGGTGGGTGGAAACATCAACCTGCACAATGTTAAGCTCCGGGAGCTTGAGACAAATGCCATGGACGGTGACATCACAATTACCGTCTCCGAAATTGCGGAGCTTAAAGCAAGCACCATGAGCGGCGGCATAAGCGCAGAGCTTACTGCCTGCCCCCGGAAATTCAGCTTCGACACCGTTTCCGGCGATGCCGAGCTTTATCTCCCTGCCGACAGCCAGTTTACCCTTTCCATAGACAGCGTATCATGCCGGCCTGATTCCGAATTTGAAGGAAGATATGTTGATGACGAGTTCGTTGTAGGCAACGGCCTTGCAGAATTTGATATTGACAGCGTCAGCGGTAAAGTGCTGATATTCAAAACCGGACTTCCCGTTTAACCCCTTTCATATCGGGGTCTAGCATCCATAAAAATAAAATAAACGGCGGACAGAGATTCAGACTCTGTCCGCCGTTTTGATTTAAAATTATTCGATTATCTTACAGAGAAGAAAGCGTCCTTACCGGGATAGGTAGGAACATCAAACAGCTCTTCTTCAATGCGGAGAAGCTGGTTATACTTTGCAACTCTGTCGGTACGGGAAGGTGCACCGGTCTTAATCTGACCTGCGTTTACTGCTACTGCCAGATCTGCAAGAGTGGTGTCCTCAGTCTCGCCGGAGCGGTGAGAAATAACGGTTGTCCAGCCGGCTCTGTTTGCAAGCTGAATAGCCTCAAGAGTTTCTGTAAGAGTACCGATCTGGTTGAGCTTAATAAGAACAGAGTTTGCAGCCTTCAGCTGAATACCCTTCTTAATACGCTCGGTATTGGTGACAAATAAATCATCACCGACGATCTGGATACGGCTGCCCAGACGCTTGGTAATAAGCTGCCAGCCTTCCCAGTCGTTTTCGCCCATACCATCTTCAATAGAAGCGATGGGGTACTTATTTGCAAAGTCCTCCCACATATCGACCATCTGCTCACTGGTCATAACAGTACCACGTTTGGGCAGGTGATAGCACTTGTCCTCCTCGCTGTACCAGTCGGAAACTGCGCCGTCTACTGCAATCATAAAGTCCTCACCGGGCTTATAGCCGGCAAGCTCAATAGCTTTTACAAGAGCCTTGAGTGCATCCTCATCACTGTCAAGATTAGGAGCATAGCCGCCTTCGTCACCGACGCCGGAAGCAGGAACTACCTTCTTGAGAGTGTGGAAAACCTCTGCGCACATACGCAGACCTTCCTTGAAGCTGGGAGCGCCTACGGGCATAATCATAAACTCCTGAATATCCACATTGGAGCCGGTAGCATGAGCGCCGCCGTTGAGGACGTTCATCATGGGCACAGGCAGAGTATGGGCATTTACACCGCCGATATAGTTATAAAGGCTGAGGCCGGTAGCCTGAGCTGCTGCCTTTGCGCAGGCAAGGGAAGCACCCAGAATAGCATTTGCACCGAGTCTTGTCTTGTTGGGAGTACCGTCTATCTCTATAAGCATTTTATCAAGAGATGTCTGATCGAGAGCGTTAAGGCCTACCATTGCCTCTGCAATTTCGCCGTTTACGTTCTCTACCGCAATCTGAACGCCCTTGCCGCCGTAACGGCTCATATCGCCGTCACGAAGCTCGCAGGCTTCATACATACCGGTAGAAGCGCCGGAGGGAACAGCAGCTCTGCCGATGGTTCCGTCATCCAGAGTGACTTCAACCTCTATGGTGGGGTTTCCGCGGGAGTCAAGTATTTCTCTTGCCATTACATCTACTATTTCAAAATACTGTTTCATTGGAATCTACCTCCTTTAATTTAGCTAAGCAGATTATACCCTATTCACCGAAAAAAATAAATAGATACTTCGTAAACTCTCCGATTTCATATTTCATGCTTTGTCTATTTTAAACAGCAATAAATATAATTTGACGATTAAGGTTGTTTTTTGTATTGCAGCAAAAAAGCAGGCCTTTCAGCCTGCTTTTCTTATGCAGTTTCGGGAATTTCACTTCCGCCGCAAAATCTTTTAAGATGCTTTCTGAATACCAGCAGAAATACAATTGCTGACTGCATACCGCTCAGAAGGTCCACAAAGGGTTCTGAATAAAAAGCGTTCTGCGCAGTACTGATGCCTGCAAAAACGAACAGGAAAATTACAAAGTTTATCTTTCTGGATGCGGAAAGATACAAGGCAGTCTTTATTCTTCCCACTGCCGTCATCGCATCTACAAGTATATACTGGAACGCAAGCGGAACTATGCAGAGCGTAAATACCTTTATACCCCAGATTGAGATTTTCGCAGTTTCGGCTATATCTGTAAAGAAGTTTACGAAATTTCCGGCAAACAGTCTCGATACAACGAACATACCGCCTGTAAGTATAACCGCCATTATAAGCGCATACTTTACAGCCTGCTCAACTCTTTTCTGCTGTGCCGCTCCGAAGTTATAGCTTATAACCGGCTGAACTCCGCCTGAAATGCCGCCCAAAGGACCTGTGATAAGCAGGAAGTAGCTCTGAGCGATTGTAAACGCAGATATAAGCATATCGCCCTCTGCGCCTCCGAAACGCTGCAAGACCATATTCATTGCGATTACAATGATGCTGTCGGTTGCATAGATTATAAACGGGGACAGGCCAAGCTTCATAATTCTGAGCATCAGGCGGAAATCGTAGCCGCCGAATGATATCTTAATAGATACACGTTTTCCGAACAGGAAAAGCAGTGCATAGCCGCATGAAATCATCTGTGAAATGACTGTTGCCACAGCCGCACCTGCTACTCCCCATTTAAATTCAAACACAAAGAGTGCATCTAAAATTATATTGCTCACGGCACCTATGATAACTGTTATCATGCCGTTTAGAGAAAAGCCCTGACAGGTGATGAAATAGTTAAGCCCCAGTGCAAGAAGCGCAAAGGCAGTACCCATAGTATAGATGGTAAGATAGGTATTGGCGTATTCATATGTGAGATCACTGCCGCCGAAAAGATATATCATCTGCCGCTTGGTAAGAAGCAGTGTGGTTGTAAGAAGCGCAGAAAAAACAAGCAGTAAAAGGAAGCTGTTTGAAAGAATCCTTTTCGCCCGCTCGTCGTCTTTATGACCCATACTGGTAGCCATCATTATTGATCCGCCGATACCGACCAGCGTACCGAACGATGAAAGCAATGTTACTATCGGTCCGCATATACCTACACCTGCAAGTGCAAGGTCACCTACCACGGGAATATGGCCTATAAACATACGGTCAATAATACCGTAAAGCACGTTAACAAGCTGCGCAAGCATTGCGGGTATAGTAAGTTTCAAAACAAGTGCTAAAATCGAATCGTTACGCAGATCATTTGTCCTTGCCATATATTTCTCTCCACTTCTCCTTCTGACTTTATATTATCTTAATTCCGACCTATTATAGTAGTTGTTATTTAAAAAAGCTATCCTAAAAAAGCAATAATTTTATAGCAGTTTTCCTGTGTTTTATTGTGTTTTCGCTCAAAATGTTCTCTAAAAGCACCGACACTTGTTCCCTTTGAATTTGCATGGTACAATGGTCTGGTGATTTTTGTATTATGTATTATTAAGCGGAGTATTTTATGGATTTTTCTGAATTCAAAACATTATATAATCTAAAGCTCGATCCTCAGCAGGAGCAGGCAGTTCAGACCGTGGACGGGCCTGTAATGCTGCTTGCCGTGCCGGGAAGCGGCAAAACTACTGTCCTTGTAACCCGAATAGGCTATATGCTTTTTGTCCGTGGAATTTCTCCCGAAAAAATTCTCACAATGACCTACACTATCGCTGCCGCTCGTGATATGAAAGAGCGGTTTTCCACATTTTTCGGTGATTCTGCGGAAAATCACCTCGAATTCAGGACCATAAACGGCGTTTGCAGCCGCATAATCAGACTTTACGAAAGAATGTTCAACAGGCGGGCCTTTGATTTGCTGGATGACAGCCGGCAGCAGCGGGCTATCCTTGCCGAGCTTTGCAGACAGCAGAGCAGTGAATATATAAGTGAAAGCACGCTGAACGCTATCGAGACAGCCATAACATATGTAAAAAACCAGATGCTTAAAGGTGATGAGCTTAACACAGTGGAGGTGGAAGGAATTGATTTTCCTCAGCTCTACCGTGCCTACTGCAATGTTCTGCGGGACAGGCAGCTTATGGATTACGATGACCAGATGGTTTATGCACTTAAAATTCTCCGTCAGTATCCTCCCGTACTTCAGAAAATTCAGGAGCAGTATGAATACTTCTGTGTAGACGAAGCTCAGGACAGCTCAAAAATTCAGCACACTATAATTCAGCTTCTTTCCTCCAGAACCCGTAATCTCTTTATGGTAGGCGATGAAGACCAGAGCATCTACGGCTTCAGAGCCGCTTATCCTCAGGCGCTTACTCAGTTTGAAGCCTTCTATCCCGGCGCAAAAGTTCTGTATATGGAGCAGAATTACCGCTCCGCTAAAGAAATAGTAGCCATGGCCGATAAGTTTATTCAGCACAACAAAAACCGCCATCCAAAGCACATGAAGGCTACCCGTCCCAGCGGAGCAGCCCCTAAGGAAATCACAGTTTTTGACCGTCACAATCAGTATCGCTACCTTTGCAAGCTTGCGTCAGACTGCAACAGGGAAACCGCAGTGCTGTACCGTGATAACGACAGCGCTCTTCCGCTTATAGATATGCTGGAGCGTCAGGGTATCCCCTATCGCTGCCGTCAGCTTAATACCGCCTTTTTTACCAATCGTGTTGTCAGAGATGTATCCGATATAATTCATCTGGCTCTGGAGCCCTATAACAGAGAATGTTTTATGAACGTCTATTACAAAATGGGTGCCGGAATTAACCGCCGTATGGCTGAAGAGGCATCCGTAAATGCGGTCAGAGAAGGCGACAATATTTTTTCATATATCTCCGAAATGCCAAATGCGTCCGCATGGACAAAAAAGCAGTGCCGTTCACTGGAAACACATATGCGAAATCTTTGCCTCGAAAGTGCAGACAAAGCCGTTTATCGTATAGTAAATTATATGGGCTACGGTGAATATCTGGAAAGAAGCGGTCTTGATTCCAGCCGTATTGCTATACTGGAGGCCCTCGGCGCTTCTGAACCTACACCCCTGCGGCTTCTGGAGCGTCTGGACGAGCTGAAGGAAATTGTGGAAAAAGGTTCTCCCGCAGGGCCGGATTGTCCTTTTATTCTCTCCACCATTCACTCGAGCAAGGGTCTTGAATACGACAGGGTAATTCTCATGGACGTTACCGACGGAGTATTTCCCGCCGTAATCCCCGGTTCTGATGCAACAGATGACGAAAAGGATGCCTATGAAGAAGAGCGCAGGCTTTTTTATGTGGCTATGACAAGGGCTAAAAACGAACTCAATGTCTTTACCTTCACCAAGTCCGGAATGAGTTCTGTTTTTTCAAGGGAAATCTTCAAGGGCGTTAAATTAAAGACAGCTGTAAAGAAAAAGCTGTCAGGCTTAAAGGCCGCAGATGCTCCGGATATAGACGCCTCAGGCTATGTTGCAGGTGCCGAAATCGTTCACAAAACCTTTGGTACAGGGAAAATCAGGGAGCTTAGCGGCGACAGAGTAACCATCATTTTTAAAGACGGCAGTCTTAAACGCTTTTCTCTGTCTGTTGCCCTTAAAGCAGGACAGATAAAGCTTAACTGATATCAGCGTTAAACTTTTTTAACAGTACACTTGAAGTCTGGGGAAAAATGGTTGTATAATAAGAATGCAAATTGTAGCGGCTATGCCGCAGTAAGAAGGTTTTATAAAATATGATAGAAGCAATGAAATTCGGTCAGGAAGAATTCCCCGTAACTCTCCCTGATGAGCTGATTGCAGCACAGCTTGAGCCCAACAAGATTGAGCTTGAGGAGATGAGCGTAGCTGAAAGGGTTCGCAAAGCACTGCGCAACCCCATTGACTCCGAGCCCTTAAACAAGCTTGTTAAGCCCGGCGAAAGTGTGTGCATCATCATTTCCGATGTTACCCGCCGCTGGCAGTCTCCCGAAACCTATATTCCCATTCTGGTAGAAGAACTGGAAAGCGCCGGTATAAAAGACGATGATATTCTTATAATCTCTGCCACCGGCACCCATCGCCGTCAGACTGTGGAAGAGCATATGGGTCTTGTTACAAAAGAAGTTTACGACCGCATAAAAGTTGTTGACCATGTATGCACTGATGAAGATGAGCTGCGTTATGTGGGAACCACTTCCCACGGCACCCCTGTATGGCTCGACAAACGTGCTCTGGACTGCGACCACATAATTCTCACCGGCGGAGTTGTTTATCACTTCATGGCAGGCTTCGGCGGCGGCAGAAAGAGCATCCTGCCCGGAATCTCCGGTCGTGAGACCATTATGAAGAACCATAATCTTGCACTTAATCCCGGTCTCGGCAGCGGTACAAATCCCGAATCCCGCAGTGCAAACCTCTCAGACTCCAATCCTGTCCACGCTGACATGATGGAGGCCTGCGCCATGGCAAAGCCCACCTTCCTTATTAACGTAGTTGTAAACGATAATCAGGAAATCATTGGTGCCTTTGCCGGCAACTGGATCACCGCACACAAAGCCGCCTGCGATATGGTTGACAAGATGTACGGCGTTCCCGTTAAGGAAAAGACTCCTCTTGTAATTGCCAGTGCCGGCGGTTACCCCAAGGATCTTAATTTCTACCAGACAGTAAAAACTCTGTGCAACGCACTGGAAATTGTTGAGGATAAGGGTACAATCATTCTTGTAACCAAGTCAAATGAAGGCTTCGGCAATGAAGATACCAGAAAGCAGATTGCCGATTATCCCACCCTCCTCGATCGTGAAAAGGCTCTGCGTGCCGACTTCTCCATCGGCAGCTACATAGGTTATCTCTTCGCTCAGACTGCTGAGAACTATAACCTGATTGCTGTTACCGGTATTCCTCAGGAGCAGTTCGGAACTTCTAAAATTCACGCTGTATCCACTCTGGATGAGGCACTTGAGCTCAGCCGCAAATTAAACGGCGGCAGGGATCTTCGTGCAACCCTGATGCCCCACGGTGCAAACACTCTGCCTAAATTCTGATATTTAAACATAAATTCAACGAGTTTATGAAACGAGAATTAGGAATTGCAAGATGTGGGCTTGCCTGCTGTTTATGCTCTGAAAACACAATCTGTCATGGATGCAATTCAGGGGAATGCCCCGGTACAGACGGGTGTAAAAACGTGAAATGTTCCATAGAAAAGCAACACAGTCATTGTTATGAGTGTACAGAGGACTGCAGAAAAGGTTTGCTTTCCAAAATAAAGCCCTATGGCTTTACCCAATTTGTCAAAAGGTATGGGGAGCAGATGCTGCTGGATTGCTTGGAGCGTAACGAGAAAAACGGAGTCGTATATCATCGTGAAGGCGTAATGGGCGATTATGATGATTTCGATGATGTAGAAAAGCTCATCCAGTTTATCAAAGATGGCAAGCGATAAATTTCAGTTTATCGGCTGCTTATATAGCAGAAAGCGGAGTGTGTTGAATTTCGGCACACTCCGTTTCCTTTTTCCGGTGCCGCCTGAATTTCCTTCTTATCTGGTGTCAGCATAGGATTATCGCTTATTATATGCCATGCCGTACTGCCGCTCAAAATTTTCCTCAAAAATACGTCTGCGCAAAGGGCTTGCTTTGCAATGGATTCTTGACCTGCGCCCTTCGGTGTGTTAGTCTTTCGGAGGAAGCTTAAAGGATAAATAGCTGAATTTTGCAGGTGGCAAGCTTCGGGATATTTACGAAATGCTTACGCCTGTTTTTTCGGTGTTATAATCAGAAATAATTCTTGAGGAGGGTGAAAAATGAACATATTGGATTCAGTTAAAATCAAAAATGTGTACAGCAAAAACCGCATCGTCATGCCGCCGCTTGCCAGCGAGCGAGCCATAGACGGAAAGGTAAGCGATGCTGTATTTAAATTTTATATGGATCGTTGCGGCGGCGGGAATCTCGGTCTTGTTATTACCGAACACTGCTACATTGTAAAGCAGGGACAGGCCTCTCCCCGTCAGCTTTCAATTGCAGATGACAGCTGTATCGAAGGTTTAAGCTCACTTACCGCAAAAATCAAAGCCTGCGGAAGCCCTGTTTTCTGCCAGATAAACCATGCAGGCGCAAGAGCAAAATCCAAAATCACCGGTGAAGCTCCGGTTTCCTCCACTGCCGACTCAAAAGGCGGAGTAGAGGAGCTTTCCGCTGATCGTATTCACGAAATCTGCTCTCTTTTTGCCGATGCAGCTCTCAGAGCAAAAAAGGCCGGCTATGACGGTGTAGAGCTTCACGCCGCTCATCGCTATCTTTTAAATCAGTTCTTCTCCCCTGTTTTAAACAAGCGGCATGATGAATACGGTGCCGACAGTCTGGAAAACCGTATGCGTTTCATGCTTGAAGCTGTTAAGGCTATCCGAAACGCAGTCGGAGAAGATTATCCTCTGGCTGTAAGACTGGGCGCCTGCGACTATATGGAAGGCGGAAGCACTGTCTCTGACGGTGTTGAGGCTGCGAAGCTTCTGGAAAAGGCCGGAGTTGACCTGCTCGATATATCCGGCGGTGCCTGCGGCACAACTGTTCCCGGAAAATCCGGCGCACGCTTTGCCGATGCTGCCGAAGCAATTAAAAAAGCTGTTTCTGTGCCGGTAATTCTGACCGGCGGCATCCGTGATGCCGCTCTTGCACAGGAGCTTATAGACAACGGCTGTGCAGACCTTATCGGTATCGGTTCTGCTCTGGTGGAAAATCCCCACTGGGCTGATGAGCAGATTGGAGTTAAAGGAGAAAATATATGATAAATGGAAATACTATTTCTGAAAATGCAAAGGTAATCTATTTTGCAGGCGGCTGCTTCTGGGGGACCGAAAAACTCTTTCAGAGTATAAACGGCGTAATTGACGGCGAAACCGGATACGCAAACGGAAATCCCGAAATAACTCCAGACTACACTACGGTCTGCCTCGGTGACACAGGTTACAGGGAGACTGTTAAGGTCGTATATGACGAAAGCCGGGTAAGCCTGCGTCAGCTTCTGAAGGCTTATTTCTACGCAATCGACCCCACGGTTGAGAAGCGTCAGGGTGCTGATATCGGTGAACAGTATCAGACAGGTATATATTATGCTGACGAAAAATCCGGCGAGATAGTAAACGCCTATGTTGAGGAAGAAAAGAAGAAATACGAGAACTTTTTTGTAGAAGTCGGCCCGCTTACTGTTTTTCATCCCGCAGAGGCATATCATCAGAATTATCTGGATAAATATCCCGGTCGTTACTGCCATCTGCCGCTGAGCATTTTCGGTGAGATAAACGACATTATCGGAACAGTCTAAATAAAAAAAGACCTGATTAAATCAGGTCTTTTTGCTTCATATGGCGGTTCGGGCATCGCAGCATATATAATCGGTGTCTATATAGTTTGCAGATTTCAATTTCTCCTGCTGCATACTTGCGGAGAAGAAGCTTTATTATTAACATTATATGATTGATTCTGCAAATTTTCCGAGCTACACTGAAGCTACTTTTTTAATCTGGAGGATAAAATGAAAAAAATATTTGCTATCATCTGTGCCATTGGCCTTGTCTTTGCCCTTACAGGCTGCGGAAATAAAGCTCCCGAAGCACCAAAAACCGATGCTCCTGCATCAGGCGAGGAAGAAATCGCCGTAATCACCGTTAAAGACTACGGCACCATTGAGGTTAAGCTCGACAGACAGGCAGCTCCTATCACTGTTGAAAACTTCGTTAAGCTTGTAAATGAAGGCTTTTATGACGGGCTTACCTTCCACCGCATCATATCCGGATTTATGATTCAGGGCGGCGATCCCAACGGCAACGGAACCGGCGGCTCAGGTGAGAATATTAAAGGTGAGTTTTCTCAGAACGGTGTGGAAAACCCCATCGAGCACGTTCGTGGAACAATTTCCATGGCCCGTGCTATGGACCCTGACAGCGCAAGCTCCCAGTTCTTCATCGTCCATGAGGATAGCAAGTCCCTTGACGGCGCATATGCAGGCTTCGGTACTGTAATTTCCGGTATGGAAGTTGTTGATGCCATTTGCGAAAACGTAAGCGTTGAGGACGAAAACGGCACTGTTCTTCCTGAAAATCAGCCTGTAATTGAATCTATTGTTATGAAGTAAGAGGCTTAGCCTTTACTTAAACGCAATTATTAAAAAGAAAACCTGATTCCTGGGAATCAGGTTTTCTTTTTATATCCGTATTTTATAAATTCACCTTAGGGAAAGCAATTGAAATCGAGAAGCCTTTTCCCCATTCCGATTTTACATCCAGTTTTAAATTCAGATCTTCTGCCATCTTTTTCGTCAGATAAAGTCCCATTCCGGTGGCCTTTTTCCTGCTGTCGGTGGAGTCACCGGTAAAGCCCTTCTGGAAAATATACGGAAGATCATAGGCTTTGACGCCTATGCCGTTATCTGTGACAGTCAGGATATTCTCCCTTTCAGTCTGTTCAAAAGCTATGGTAAGCATCGGGTTATCACCGCTGTATTTGACGGCGTTGCTGATAATCTGGCTGAGCATGAACTGAAGCCCTCTGCGGTCAGTATAGACTGTTTCCGTTCCAAGGCTGTTTTGAACAGCAAACTGCTTTTCTTCCAAGAGCGGAGCGTAATCCTCCAGAACATCTTCCACAGAGTCTTGAAGTCTGACCGGCTCAAACCGGTAATCCTTGGTACTGCTCTTGAGGCGGGCATAATAGAGCATTTGCGTGACGTTCTCCTGTAAACGGCTGCGCACATAGTCTAACTTTGCCTGTAACTCCGGCGGGAGTTCATCGGAGCGATTATCTAAAATCATGGTCAGAAGGGCAAGGGGCGTTTTAGTCTCATGTGCCCAGCCTTCCACATATTCCTCATAGTCCTGCAAATCTCCGCTCAGATTATGCAGACAGTTTTGGTTTTCCCGCAGTACTGCGGAGAGCTTCCGGAGCTGTTCCCTCTCCTGCCCGCTCACTGCCCGAAGCAGTTTTTCCTCGTTCACCGCATCAGGGGCAGAAAGGAAGTTTTCAAAGAGTTTCTCCCTTTTTCTGTCTCTGAGACACACAAGGCCAAGTATAGCTGCAAAAAGGATAAGACTCCACAGTATTACCATGCCTGTCAGGGCTTTCAATGCCTGCACATCAGAAAGCCAGAGGAGCAGCACAGCAAAAGCGTCCACACTTAGCAGCAAAATCAGCCACAGTGCATATCGTTTCAGCGTTTCCAAAAATCGTTTCATGGTTCCGCCGACCTTTCCAGACGGTAGCCGATTCCTCGGACAGCTACGATTTTCTGCTCCATTTTAAGATTTGCCATTGTCTTTTTCAGCCTTGTAAGATTTACCTGCAAAGCATTTTCGTCAATAAATTCCGTTGTTCCCCAGAGAGCTTCACACAACTGCTGCGCCGTTACAGGCTCTTCCCCGCCTGTGAGGAGCATCTCCAGAAGCTTACCCTGATTTTTAGGGAGAACCACAGAGCTGTTATGAATATAGAGAGTGTACGTACTGCGGTCCAGCAGAAAGCCCTCCCCTTCCAGAAGATTTGTGCGGCCTTCGTAGCGCTTGAGAATGTTTGATATTCTGGCAAGCAGCCGCTCTTTCCGGCAGGGCTTTGTAAGATATTCGTCTGCCCCAAGCTTCAAGGCATGGATTTCATCCTGCATCTGATCTCTGGATGTGAGCACCAGAACCGGGACGGACGTTTTCTGCTTGAGATCACGGCAGATTTGAAATCCGCTGATTTCCGGCAGATTAAGGTCAAGAATTACAAGGTCGGGTTCAAGGACAGCAAGCTGCGCTGCCGCATCTTCAAATGCAGTCATTTCCAAAGCCTCATATCCTGCCTTTTCCAGCATACTGCAAAGCTCCTGGCGCACATAGACTTCATCTTCCACAACTGCAATTTTCTTCACGGCGTACCTGCCCCCTTTTATTCTTCTCTCTGCGGTTCCATAAGCGTCAGTAAATACCTGTCGCTGGAACGCTTCACAACGGTCATATAAATATATTCTACCACAAGAAGCAGCACAATAGTAGATGCAGAAATAATGAGCATTTCTCCCTGTGTGTTTCTCATTTCCATTGAAAGGAGGCCGGTATAAAGCGCCTTTACGCCGAATATGCTGCCTGCGGCGGCAACAAAAACAGGAAGCCCCATAAACCAGTTTATCTGCTTTCTTGCAGCCCCGCAAAGTGTTTCGTAGTCAGCCCCCAGACGGGTAAGCGTCTGATATCTGCGGCCGGTCTTGCGCTGGCTCATCAGAAACTCAACTCCCATAATAGTATTTGCAACCACAAGGAAGATAACGGCAAGATAGTTTGTAATATAGCTTGCCGCCACAGCAAAGAACAGCTGTCTGCCCATATTCTGGAGATAGCTTTCATATTCCAGATTATATTCCTGCAAGTTCAGTGCATCAAGATGAACATTTATTGCGGAAATGGCGTTCATAAGGCCGATTTTTTTCACAATCTCTGGATTTAAAACGCCGTTTACATATACATCGTATTCATCCTGAGTATAATATGAAAACTGCTCATCCGGCAAAATCAGGGCAAAAGACAGGGTGATTGAGCGGTCAGTCACTAATTTTTCGGACTGTACCTCTCCGGTGAGATAAATTGTGCTGCCGTCAAGCTGCGCCTCCGGATGAGCTGCAAGAATTTCATTTAAAATTTCCCGCTGTTCATCTTTTATAAACTCAGGGTCTATATATACCGCCGCTTCATCCCCGCTGAGTTTTATTTCAGGTTTTCCCACAAGTTTCAGCAGCTCATTAAAATCTGTAAGCCGTATTACATGGGGCTTATCGACATAGCTCAGATTATTCAGCAGTATTTCCCTTTGCTGAGTCTCAGGAAACTGCTCTATTGCCTCCATGACCGTATCCATGGTGAAAACGCCTTCGTACTCATCGGTAGTGCGGATATTGCCTATCCCCATTGTATAAAGCCCGGAAAATTCATTTTCCAGCCCGTTTTCCAGCAAAATGTCCTTAATTTCGGGCAAAACCTCATCCGCAGGTGTGTCGCCGTAATCTCTGAATGTATAATCAAACACATGATCTTTGTTTTGGGAATTGGAGCTTGAAATTCCTATTCCCGCACCGAAAAAGCACAGTGCCGCCAGTATAAGCAGCGAGCTTATGGCAAGAGATGTGGACTGCCGGATAACATTTTCCTGAATCTGGCGGAAATTAAAAACATGCAGCCCGCTGCCCGCTTTTCCCGCTCCGGCAATCATTGCTATAAACACACGCAGCCCGTAAAAAAGCAGAATTGTTCCAAGCATCCCCAAAATCATGGTAAGCAGCATTATTATATCTTTTTCCCATGCCCTGCCGGAAATTGCCATGTAATACGCCGCTGCAAGCATGATTATTCCGC